>NZ_JAQCUN010000050.1:0-8836 GCF_027685385.1 Megasphaera sp. AF13-6AC | reverse complement strand
CTTTTCCGCGGAATTACTACTCGTCCCGCAACCGCCAATGAATATAGCAAAAGCCATGAGAACCGCACCGGTCAATACTGCAATTTTTTTGTTCATCTTCTTCCTCCATTACACACTTATTCTTTAATTTTTTTATATATTCTGTCACCTGTATACTGGATCAAAATAACCATACAGATGAGAATAACTATAATAGAATACATAACCTTATCATTATTAGACTGGTACCCGTATTGCAGTGCCGAGGCCCCCAAGCCGCCGGCACCGATAGCTCCTGCAACGGTTGTCAGATTCAGTACGTGAATAATCGATAAAATCGAGCCGGTAATCAAGGACGGTAAAGCTTCGGCCAAGACGACGCCGAAGATAATCTGCCAATCCGATGCGCCGAAGGATTTCGCCGCATCTACCAAGGCAGGATTTACTTCCTTAATACTGTTTTCAATCATGCGTGCCATAAACGGTGTCGAAGCAAAGGTAAGGGGAATCAGTGCCGATACCCAACCGATACTGCTGCCCGTAATAACTCGAGTTATGGGAATAATGGACACCATGAGAATCATAAACGGAAAGGACCGTAAAATACTGATACCGCCGTTTAAGATGCTGTAGATCGCCTTATTCTCACGTAATCCGCCCGGCTGTGTCATATACAGAGCCACGGCAACGGTGAAACCCAAAATGCTCGAAAATATAAAGCAAAAGAACAGCATTTCCAACGTATTAGCGATAGACGGAATAATGATACGATCAAAAATTTCACTCCACGAAATATCTCTCATCTATTCATCATCCCCTTTCACGTCGTTTGCTTGCGAAGCGGTCTTTTTAAGAACCCGATATTCTGTTTTTCGGTCTTTTAAATAGCCCTCCACCTCGTGCAATCGGTTGCTATCAAAGGTGATTACAAACTTGGAAAACGATCCGGTCTTAAAGTGTTCCGTCCTACTGTCGACAATCTTATACACTAAGTGCAAGTCGGCTACCATATGGGCCATCACCGTATCATCCTGCGTTCCTGCCGTCGCCGTAATTTCCACATTCGTATCGCCTTGCGGCACATATCGTTCATCTCCCAGTAAACGTCGCAAGGCCGGCGAATCATTTCTGAAGATATCGGCAGGGTCCCCGTTTTCTACGATTTTTCCGTGTTCCAAAATAGCTACTTTCGTACACGCATCGCGAATAACGGACATTTCATGCGTAACGATGACGATGGTAATATGAAGCTCCTTATTAATTTTATTTAAAAGCTTCAAAATATTCTGGGTCGTATTCGGATCCAATGCCGACGTCGCTTCATCGCACAACAGGACGGACGGGTCGAGAGTCAAGGCTCTGGCAATGGCAACGCGTTGCTTTTGTCCGCCCGAAAGGTTCTTGGCCTTTACATCCCTTTTCTCATCCAGTTCAACCAAATGAATCAACTCTTCCGCCTTAGCCCGACGTTCCGCTTCGGGAACGCCCCAACACTTCATAGGAAAGGCGATATTTTCATATACGGTCTTGCGTTCCAAAATAGACGGCTGTTGAAATATCATGCCGATATTCTTGCGAAACTGCCGCAATTCTTCTTTATTCAGTCGGTTAACTGCTACGTTATTGACCGTTAAGGTTCCCGACGAAAATGATTCCAGCCCGTTTATACACCGCAATAACGTAGATTTACCGGCACCGCTACGCCCTGCCAGCCCGTAAATCTCACCGTCGGCAATACATAAGTTTATATCCTCCAAAACGACATTCCCGTTTGTCCACATCTTTTGTAAATTCTTAATTTCAATCAAAAAGATTCCTCCTCCACCGGCTGTCAATTGCTATTATAAAAAAGCAAACAGCAGTGCTCGAAAAGCCATAATTTCCAGGCATCATTATGAGTTTAATTATAACATTTGTAAATATCCCCCTCCCAATAAGATTATTTTATGTATAGTCCGCTCATTATTAAATACAATAATAAAAGCTCAGTGAGTCTCAAGTATATTGAGGGTACTCACTGAGCTTTCTAAAAGCACAATCCGTTCTTAGTGTCTTTCTTTATTTATAGCACACAGTTATTTTTCATACATATACATTTTACGCGGGGCGATTCAACTAAAACAACAAGCACTTGGCAAAAAGGCGTTCGTAATTATCACTGCTGCCCAATTCTATATATTGAATATGTTTAGCCAAGGCTTCCATCTCTTCTTTTACCTCATCGGATAACAAGGCTGCTACGGCCCCCGACTTGGCCGAGTTTCCCGCATAGGCGAGCTTATCTTCCGTAACGGGCGGTAACAAGCCTATTTGCAGAAGGGATTCTGCCGGTAAGTGTGCCCCGAACTGACCGGCAATTAGAACTTTATCTATATCTTCATAGGTTAACCCGCCGTGAGACAATAGCACTTCAATCCCCGAGCGAATTGCTCCTTTGGCAAGTTGAACCTGCCGCACGTCACTTTGCGTTACAAGCAGCTCTGTTTCACCACTACTATATAAGAGCGCTTCTCTTTTGGTTCCGTTATAGCGCAATATATCCCGACGATAATCACCGACTTCGAAATCTTCCGGCTTAGCAAAGGCCCCTCGCCTCGTAACCAGGCCGTTCCTCACCAGTTCTCTGACAACGGCCAATATACCGCTGCCGCACAGTCCGTGCGGCTCGTCACCACCGATAACGTCAAGACGAATTCCTTCAGGACCGATATGCACATCTTCAACGGCGCCTTTTGCAGCTCTCATGCCCGATGTAATATTCATACCTTCCAGAGCCGGGCCGGCAGCACAGGAGCAGGAGTACATCTTACCGCCCGCCTCCAGAACCAATTCTCCGTTTGTCCCTATGTCTATAAACAAAGTCTTGCCTGATGCATGACGCAAGTCGCAAACGTAAACACCTGCTACTATATCCGCCCCGATATAAGCCGATACGGAAGGCAATAAATACACAGTCGCATCGGTTGCGCCCACAAGACCCAAGACTTGAGTCTTCAGCTTCCGTCCGTCCGTAAAGACCGGCTTATACGGAGCCTTACCGATAGGCCTCGCATCGACACCTGCCAGCATATGGAGCATCGTGCAATTGGCGGCTACGTCAATTTCCGTAATCTCCGTAACTTCTATTCCCGCTTCATTACAAACTGCCGTTGCCGCTTCATTTAAACCCTGAACAATGGCTTTTTGCAACTGCGAGATAGCCGCCTCTTTATGTTCCGTCTCATAGGTAATACGGGTCAGTACATCAAGTCCGTACGTCTTCTGCGGATTGATCTGAGCATATGTTGGCCCTTCCGTACCGTCATCCATATTGACCAGCGTAGCCACAACCGTCGTCGTACCGATATCCACTGCCAAACCGTAGCCGTGCTTATCTGCATCACGCTTAAAATGGCCTTCTACGCCGCCTGTCGTAAAAACATGGTCTTCTTCGACTTCGCCCGTTTCAATGACTACTTTGCCCCGGGCCTTAGTCATACAGGCCAATCGCATACGGCCGGCCACCTCTTTTTCCGTCAATAGACGGCGTTCCGTATCCGTCACATCCGTTATCGTCCCGGACACGACCTTTACCTTACATTTACCGCACGTTCCCTTACCGTTACAACTATTAGCCAACGGAATTTGTTTCTCTAAAAGCCGTTCCATCAGGTTGCGGTCGTCCCCTCCGGACAATTGTACTTTCATCTTATTTGCGTCCCGTCAGTTTATCTGCCTGTTTTACCGCATCGACGGCGTTGGGCGAAAAGGTATCGGCACCGATTTTATCCGCAAATATTTGTGTAATGGGAGCACCGCCGATCATGACCTTAACCTTATCACGCAGGCCGCGTTCTTTAAGCATATTGACCACTGTACCCATGCCGTCCATCGTCGTCGTCATAAGCGTCGACATGCAAAGTACATCAGCATGTTCCGACTCTACGGAATCGACAAATTGCTCCAACGGCACGTCTTTACCGAGATCGACAACCTTGTAGCCTCCCGTCTCCAACATGGTTTTAACGAGGTTTTTACCGATATCATGTGTATCGCCTTCAATAACGCCGATAACCGCCGTCTTTTCATCTGCCGTAAGGTCCTGTTCCAAATGGGGCTTCAACATATCCACACCGGCATACATGGCATCGGCACACAAAAGAATATCGGAAACGAAGTATTCTTCTTCTTCATACATTTTTCCGGCTCTTCCCATGCCGTCAACAAGGCCTTCCATAATACCATCCAGAGCTTCATAGCCTCCGTCTATATATTCTTGGCACGCATCGACAACATCTTCATCATCCATTTCAAATACATCGTCCGACAATCTCTGTAACAACGCATCTTTACTGCTCATGATCTTCGTCTCCTTCATCTTTCAATATAATTCCGTAAAGCTTTTCTGCCGGAACTCGTCGTTTACCGGCTTTAATACACATTTGCCCCATAAATCCGAACTTACCTATGGCAAACAACCACCCGTCCTCATAAGTAGGATGTGTGCCTTGGGGCATGCCTAAAGGCTTATAAGAGGCCGACTCGGTTCCTTCCAAGGCATACGCTGTTTTGGGACATAGGAGAATAAGCGCCTTATGTTCCAGTTCGCTTTCCATCCGTCTTAAAAAGGGAAGGACATTCATTTCCGTATAATTCTTCAATACGCGCGGCCCCATAATAGGCACGGTAGCGACGGCATCGCCGTAACTGATAATTTTTACCCCTGCCGCTACAGCAGCTTGCATATAGGAAGACAAATCATCCTCTATTTTACGAAAGACCTTTTCCATTAACTCGGGATTTTTTCGCATCCCTTTAAAAACGGCTCGCAAATCAATCAGACCGTTTAATATCGTAATGGGACCTACAACCTCAAGAACGACCGTTTCTCCCTGCTCTGCTAAAATCCGACAAGCGTTCAACACCTGTGCCGGCCGACCTTTTTTTGTATCTAAGGTACCTAAATCCAAAATCTCTTCCAACTTGTCACAAATATAGCCGGACGTACGAGGCCCCACCGTTTCACTGCCGTAATTCACGACAGCCCCCAAGGCTTCCGCTTCTACGGCATGGTCGAAGGGCAGATAGACAACGCCGTCATTGGTGGTTCTTTTTACAGCTCGAGCCAATTCAGCCATCTGTTCCCCGTCCTTATACACCTCGGGAACCGTAAGGTTGCAGGCCTTAACAACGCCGACAATCGATTCCTCTTTCGTTCCGTACGAGCACGGATAATCCTTTATTTCACCGACCATTACATCACCTTTGCCATTCCTTCGGGCATTTTTCCTTTTTGTGCACCCTTACCGTAAATAGCCGCGTAGTTCATAATGGCTACGACATTATCTTTCGGAGTACCGATAGGAGTTGTACACCCGGGCATAAGAATGAAGCCCTTCGGTGTATCACCCGCTTCTTTTAAGCAACGAATGACTTCGCGCTTCATATCATCCGTCGTACCGTTACGCAAAAGGTCGACGGGGTCAATGTTTCCGACTACGGCAATCTTATCTCCGTATTGATTCTTCAAGTCTTCCATATTTTCGCAATTATCAACGGAAAAAGCCGATATCCCCCAATTTACGAAGTCTTCCCAACGATCGGCCGTAGAGCCGCAAACATGAAGGCTCGGGGCTTCTCCATATACATCCGTCAACCGCTTAACCAACTGTCCCATATAGGGAACAGCATACTTTTTGAAGAGGCGGGGAGACAAGAGATTACGGGCAATAATCGGTTCCGCCAAAGATGAGATAATACCCGTTTCCTTATATAACTGTTCACAGCAGGCCACAATATTATCATTGGCGTATTGCAACAACTTCTCCGTTTCTTCGGGCCGCTTAATCATATCTTTCAGGAACTTCTCCGTACCGACGAGAAAAGCGGCCAAGGTGAAACACGAACCAAGGCCCGTATCGATAATGTACGTATCGCCCCACTTATCCTGTAATTTTTTGAAAGCTTCCAATAAAATGGGCAGACGACCGTCTTTATGAATGTCTACGATTTTTCTTCCGTCCAATTCGTCATATGAAGTAATTGCCGGGCCGTCTACATGGGATACATTATTCAACGGAAAGGCCAAGGGCACCCCCAAGGCTTCGGCAATGCCGCGTAACCCGATACCCATACCCATATTATCGGCACCGTAATCTTCGGCAATTCGGGACTCCACTTCTACCATCAAGTCGGAGTCAAAATAATAATCCTTATTTTGAATCCCGTAATTAATGGGACTCGTTTCGCCGGAGCTCAAGATGGTCGGGATCCTGTCTACCTTTTCACCGGCCATATACTTCGTCATTCGTTCTTTCGGCGTCATCTCCGTGCGTATCAATTCCATCGTATCGTCTCCTCTATACTTTATTTAGGTTCTAAAGCATTTCGACAAAGGCGGCCAGACGAGTATTCAACTGTCCGACATCCGTCTTGGAGTAATCCGTTTCAATGTAAATATACGGAATCTCTTTATCATGAGTAACAAAGCGGCGAACCGATTTAGATTCGACGCTGTACGTATGACAGGCCTGAAGTACCATTTCAACAACACCGTCAACCTTGTATTCATCTATCATTTCATCCAAAAGCTTGAAGCGATTGTTATTCGGCGTCATAACGGAACAGCCGATACCGAGGTAGCGGTCGGCAATAGCCCCGTAAATATCATCCGTATCTTCTTTGACTTCCCGTTCAATAGCTTTTGCACCGGAACAGTTTTCATAGGTTACGACAACCCCGCCGTTATTTTCGATGGCTTCAATGACCTTTTCCGTAGCACCGCCCATAGGACAGCCCGTAATGAGGATACGAGGCTTTTTATCCAATCTCTTTCCGGCCGCATATTCAGCTTCAATTTTATCCGTAAGGGCATTCAGCTCATCTGCCAAGCTCGAGCGATCCAACTTAAAAGTACTCCCATAGAGAACGCGAAACAGTTCAAGCCCCGTAATCGGTGCCGGATCGTGCTTCATAACTCCGTAAAAACGTTGCAGGGCCCGACGCACGCTATTTTCCGTATGTACAGCTTTGCGGACTGCTTCGTCTGTAATAACGGTTCCGAATTTTTCTTCTAATTTTTTCTTCAATTCAAGGCACGATTCTCGCCAGAATTTTCTTCCTCGCTCATCTTGGGATTGCGGCAACTGCATAACATATACGTCTTTAAATTGACTCATGAGTTCATACATTTTCTTCTTACCGTCACAAGTCGTTTCGCCGACAATCAAGTCGGAAAAATAAAAGTACGGACACTTATCCGTCTTGGCGAAACCGTAACTGGCTTTGATTAAAGGACAGAGATTTTTCGGCAAGTCCTGTTCCGCCACTTCTATGGTTTCACCCGACATGGAACAAAGGCTGACGGCTGCCGCTCCTATAGCCATGGGCAGTTCTTTCGGGAAGTAGGTGCAATATGAGCCGACAACGGGAATTCCCTTTTCCTTGGCTTCCTTAACGGCCAAAAAGGAGTTTTTCCGTTGTTCTGCAAATTCTTCAAAGACTTCAGGCAGTTCTTTAATCAATTCCATACGTTTACCTCATTTCATAACGACTGTTTTTATTATATCTTTTGCCGTGTCTTTCCGATAATATGAAATACATTGGCAATTTCATTGCTTTTTTCTATATTAATGAACTCTTACCGTGTTTTCCCATTTTCCCTTTAACGCCGAATAAGTCCGTAAAATTTATGTACATATGGAAAAACAGAATATTAAACCGGTCTTTTATAATTATTTTTTATGTGCACCAGCTAATTTATTATAATTTATTATTGATTTATTATTTTCTTTTCTTAATTATAACATGGCGGTATATATTTATATATAACTTTTTCCGCAATACTGTATTTTCCCATATTAAAAAGAGCCGCCTCTCTTCGAGGCGACTCTTTCTATTTTATATTTATAGAGTTTCCAAGGCGGCAATCAAGCGTTCTTTCCCTTCAGGAATATCCTTAATGCCATCATAGTTTTCCATATAATCGGCCAATTTACGAACCCCTTTTTCCTTATCGGTAATGCCTAATTCCGCAAAGGTTACGGGCAAATTCGACTTTTTCAAAAGACTCATAACAGCACTGCGTAATTCATCATTTTTATCAAAAGCCGTTTGAACCAAAAGGCCTGTACCGACCAATTCACCGTGCTTATACCCGTGCGTTTCGTCAAAGAAGCAGGTCTTTAGTCCGTTATAAAATGAATGACCCAAGGCTGCCTGTCCGCGACCTCTCGTCATACTGCTGATAATTCCCGTCAAAGCGATATTACAGAAAACGACGGTATGAACAGCCTCTGTCAACTTGCCTTCAACCACATCGGCACAGGCCTGTTCCGTAAACAAATTCAACAGTTCATACGTTGTAGCCGCACTGTGATAAGCCGCATATACATCAACGGGGACACTCGTAGGTGTAAACGCCCCTCGATTATGATGCACTTCCACAAACTTGGCAATGGCATCTAACGAGCCGGCTGCCAGATAACGAGCTGGCTGATGAGCCATGATCGTTTCGTCGACAACAATAGCATCCACTTCTTTTTCAAACCACCAATATTCCGGATCACGGCCTTCATCCGTATAGATTACGCTGAGCGGTGCATATGCGGCACATGTAGCCGCAATCGTCGGCACATTGATGACAGGACATGCACAAGCGTCTGCCGATGCCTTTGCCAAGTCCATCATACGTCCGCCGCCGACACCAATGATCAGATCACAACCTTCGGACTTAAATCGGGCCGCATTTTCATCAATTTGACGTTTACTGGGATACCCGCCGTAAATATGCAATACATGGTTAACTCCGGCGTCCTTCATGCCGCGAACAATCTTTTCTTCGCTAACCTTCCATGCCGTCGGCCCTGCAAGAATCAGC
>NZ_JAQCUN010000005.1:27273-27482 GCF_027685385.1 Megasphaera sp. AF13-6AC | reverse complement strand
CAAACGCCGAAAGTACTTAGGGGGAGGCCCCTTGGGAGGATAGGAAGCCGCTGATTAAGAGAGAAGAGAGAACTATGTTCTCTCTTCTCGTTCATAGGGGTATAGCTCAACTGGTAGAGTAGCGGTCTCCAAAACCGTTGGTTGAGGGTTCGATTCCTTCTGCCCCTGCCAAAATCGGAGGGGTAGAAGTTCCGGTGAGCTATACTCCT
>NZ_JAQCUN010000005.1:0-27145 GCF_027685385.1 Megasphaera sp. AF13-6AC | reverse complement strand
GATGTCGTATCCAAATTAAAACAATAGGCTAATAAGATACGCTCAAAGTCGTCCCAAAAACTTAGTCGGTAGTGCGGTATAATTGGTTGTTACGGGCTGCTGTACACAGTTTTTAACATGCAGTATGTACTGTCCTTGCAATAGGTATAATCGTATAGAAAGAAAATTTTCGAATACGATTCAAGCGGTTCATTATGTATATTTGTATACACGATCTACTGTATTGTATATGTATGATGAATATGATATAAATTAAGGTATGAGTATATAAGGGGGACTATTGTGATGATAAAAAGTGTAGCAGCTCCGCAAGCAAGCGGAAAGTTTTCAGAAGATAAAATTTTCGGTGCCAATAACCGGGCGACGGCATTGGCAGAAAAACTCGGTGCCGATGCGGTTATCAACGGGACTGTAGGGTCCATTCTCGATGAAGACGGTAATTTAGTAATGCTCAAGGTTGTTGAAGAAGCTTTTCGTGCCTTGTCTACGCGTGATATTATTGCCTATGCGCCTATTCAGGGATATGACGACTATTTATCCGCCGTTATTGACCAGTGCTTTGGTGAATCCAAGCCTGAAGGTTACATTCGCGCCTGTGCCACGTCGGGCGGTTCCGGTGTCTTGCATCACGTTATTCACAACTATTCCGCTCCGGGAGATGAAATCTTGACCAGTGACTGGCATTGGAGTGCATATGGTTCTATGTGTCGCGATAACTGCCGAACGCTGCGTGAATTCCTGCTACTTGATGATAAGGGACAGTTTAACTTTGCCGATTTCAAAGCTCATGTTGAAGATATGGCAAAGAAACAAACCAATATCGTTATTATCATGAACTCTCCGGCTAATAATCCGACCGGCTTTGCCTTGTCCGATTCCGATTGGGATGCCGTATTAAGCTTTTTGAAAGAAATCGTAGCCAATAAGGATAAGAACGTCATTCTCGTTCCTGATGTGGCATATTTGGACTATAGCGGTGAAAAACACGAATGCCGCCGCTTTTTCAAAAAGTTCGGGAACCTGCCTGAAAACATTCTGGTTATTGTAGCCTACACTTTGAGTAAGGGCTTTACTATGTACGGCCAGAGAATGGGGGCTATGATCGGCATTACACCGAGTGAGGATATTGCCGATGAATTTGTAGCCATTAACCAATATTCCAACCGTGCGACGTGGTCTAATTCCAACAGTGCGGCCATGAAGGCTATGGTACATATTTGCAGTGACCCGGCACGGGTAGCCGAATTAGATAAAGAAAGAGCTGAATATTTCCACTTAATCAAAGAAAGAGCCGATTTATTTATGGCTGAAGCCGATGCTTGCGGCTTGAAATACTTACCGTATTTATCGGGATTCTTTATTACCATTCCTCTTATAGGCTCACAGGCTGTTGTTGACGAATTGGAAAAGGAACATATTTTCCTTGTCCCCTTGGGTAAGGGAATTCGATTGGCTGTTTGCTCCGTATCAAAGAAAAAGATACACGGATTGGCTGAAAAGATTAAGAAGGCTTTGGATAAGGTCGGTGTCGTTCAATAGTATAGATATAAACGGGCATAGCAAAGGGATAACCTTCGTTATGCCCGTTTTTGAAAGGATGGGAATATATGTTTAAGACAGTTGCCATATTGGGAATCGGAAATATGGGAAGATCTATTGCCGAAGGAATTGGCCGTTCGCCGGACATGAAAAACGCAGACATCATCTTGTACAACCCTCATGCTCATAAAGCCGAGGTTGTAGCCGCAAATTTGGGGAACTGTGCCCGTATTGCGTCTACACCCGGGGAAGCCGTACAAGAAGCGGATTTAGTCATTATTGCCGTAAAACCTAAAATAGTCTCTTCTCTTTTGGAAGAAATCAAAGGCAACCTGAAACAGGATGCTATCCTTCTTTCCGTAGCTGCCGGGGTCACTTTGAAGCAATTGGAAGTCGCTGTCGGAGAGGATAGAAAACTGGTAAGAGCTATGCCGAACACACCTGCCGTAGTAGGTGCCGGTATGACCTCCTTGACACCGAATGAACACGTATCGACAGAAGAGATATTCAAAATTGAAGAACTGTTTTCATCATTCGGACGGGCGGAAGTAGTGGATGAATATTTGATTGATGCCGTCATTGGAGTAAGCGGTAGCAGCCCTGCTTATGTATATATGTTTATTGAAGCCCTGGCGGACGGAGCCGTAGCGGCCGGTATGCCGCGGGACAAGGCCTATGTCTTTGCCGCTCAAACCGTAATGGGAGCTGCCAAAACCGTATTGGAAACGGGAGAACATCCGGGAAAATTAAAAGACAATGTTTGCTCTCCCGGCGGGACAACGATAGCCGCAGTTCGAACTTTGGAAGAACGGGGATTTCGCAGTGCCGTGATGGAAGCCGTAATGACTGCGGCTGAGAAAAGTCGAGAAATGAGTAAAAAATAAGGCAATGTGAATCAGCCTCCCCAATAGACTCAAAAGGTATGCATAAGATGGATAGTTGAAGATTAAGGTTGCGAAGTAGATATATGCTAAATGGGGATAGGTGATTTACTAATGCATACCGGAAGGATATAATATAGCTGAAGCATGAGGGAACTGTAACGATATGGCGGTCCTTATGCTTAACGGATACAGACGGTTCAAGGGCCTGCAAGTCACCGTGATTTGCGACAAGGCCGTCTCATTTATAGTAATATTGGAGGTAAAAGGAATGGCAAAAGGTTTGGTTACACCCGAAATTATTGAAGAATTAAAAAAGATTGTCGGTGAAAAATACGTATATACCGATAAAGATAAGCTCGATGCATACGGACATGATGAAGTAACGGATCCGCACTATATGAAGGAAGCTCAGGTTGCAGTTTTACCGGCAACAACGGAAGAAGTGGCAAAGGTTGTAAAATTGTGCTATGACAACGATATTGTTATGGTTCCCCGTGCTGCAGGAACCGGTCTGGCTGCCGGTGCCGTAGCTATTTACGGCGGCGTTATCATCTCCATTGAACGCATGAACAAGATTATTGAAATTGATAAAGAAAACATGGTTGTTGTTGCCGAACCGGGTATTACGACGGCGGCACTTCAGGAAGCTGTTAATAAAGAAGGCCTCTTCTATGCAGGCGATCCGTGTAGCGGGGACTCTTGCTTCATCGGCGGTAACGTAGCAACCAATGCAGGCGGTAACCGTGCTGTTAAGTACGGGGTAACGCGTGATCAGGTTATGGGTATTGAAGTCGTTACTCCGTCTGGTGAAGTCGTGCAGTTGGGCGGTAAGTTCCGTAAAAATGCTACGGGCTATATGCTCATGCATTTATACATCGGCTCCGAAGGTACTCTCGGCATTGTAACTAAAGTGTTCTTAAAACTCGTTGCATTGCCGAAGTATGAAATGGACCTTCTGGCAGTATTCGATAATCTCGATGCGGCTATCGATTTGACTCCGAAAGTCATGAATGCGGGCATTACACCGGTTTGCGTTGAATTTATGGATAATGCGTCCATTAAGCAAGTCGAAGTATTCCTGAATGAAAAATTACAGCATTCAGATATAGGTAACTATATTATTATTCAGATTGCCGGCGACAGTGAAGACGTATTGGATGAACAGTGCGTTACAATTGACGAATTGGCTCGTGAAAACGGGGCTCTTGATGTCTTGGTTGCCGATAAAGACAAGATTTGGAAATCCCGTAAAGCATATTTGGAAGCAGACCGTCAGAGAAGTCTCGTATTCTCCATGGAAGACATTGTCGTTCCGATGACGGAAATTCCCGGTGCCGTACAGCAGATTTCCCGTCTCGGTGAAAAATATGATGTAGCTATGCATTGCGCAGGCCACTGCGGTGACGGCAACGTACATATCGATATTTTGAAAGACGATCGCTCTCAGGAAGAATGGGAAGAAATGCTTCCGAAGATTCAAAAAGAAATTTACGCACTTGTTTACAAGTTGGGCGGCCGCCTCTCGGGTGAACACGGTATCGGATACAAACGTGCTAAGTTGATGAAAGAATACATGGATCCCGTTGAAATGGAACTCATGCGTTCTGTTAAGAAAGCATTGGATCCGAAGAACATCATGAACCCCGGTAAGGTTGTAGATGTTAGCGATGAAATTCCTGTAGAATAAGCGTATACGAAAAAGCAAGGGCTACGGTCCTTGCTTTTTTTATTGCAGTCTGTATAAAAAAAACAGACTTACGATTTTTACAAGGTTATATGTGTTATGAAGCTTGTGCCTATGGTATAATGAGCTCCATAACATGTATAAGAAAGGATACTGAAATTGGAAGCTGAATTAATCACTGATATTTGGACCATTATACAGGTCATCTTACTTGATTTGGCCTTAGGCGGAGATAACTCTATTGTCATCGGCATGGCGGCGAAAAACCTGCCCCATGAATTACAGAAAAAAGCTATACTTTACGGAACGGCCGGAGCTATTGTGTTACGCTTTTTTATGGCCATGATAGTAGTCTACCTTTTACAGATTCCGTACTTACATACAGTCGGCGGATTATTACTCGTATATATCGGTATGAAGCTTATCGGCAAGCAAGACGGTGAAGAAGAAGCTCATGTAGAGGCTAAGGATTCTCTGGGCGGTGCCGTTAAAACTATCATTGTAGCTGATGCACTTATGAGTTTGGATAATGTTCTCGGTATAGTCGGTACGACCGGCGGTCACATGGGACTTCTCTTCTTCGGTATGGTTATCTCCGTACCTATTATCATTTTCGGCAGTACGGTAGTCATTAAGATTATGCACAAATTTCCCGTACTCATTTATATTGGCGGTTTAATACTGGGGTGGGCAGCCGGATCCATGGTAGGAGCCGACGAATATTTGGCACTGTCGAAAGACACGGCCTTGTATGTAAAAATCGCTTTAACGTTATTAACGGTTCTCGGCGGTATTGTTTGGAAACGAATGACAATCCCTAAAAAATAAGGGCTTGTCAGATCGTATGGGCAGGCGGGTCCTGTCTTGACAAGGTATAGGAAACTTGATATTATATTTAAGTCAGGTAACGGGGCGTGGCGCAGTTTGGTAGCGCGCTTGGTTCGGGACTAAGAGGCCGCAGGTTCGAATCCTGTCGCCCCGACCATATTCACATTGGATGTCATCCCGAGGCATAGCAACACAATGTGAATCACCATGGAGAGTTGTCCGAGTGGCTTAAGGAGCATGATTGGAAATCATGTGTGCGGTGAACTCCGTACCCAGGGTTCAAATCCCTGACTCTCCGCCATACTGTAAGATAGGGACTGCATTTGCAGTCCTTTTTTGTTTGTCTTATAGATAGGTACTTACACTCGTGGTTTGTATGAGAGGATTTATATAATTTTTAACGTAAAGCGATGGTATGACTGAAGAAGCGTATTCGGCTTTATTGAAAAATTCGGAGCTCATAATTTCAAAATTTAGGAAAAAGCTTGCTGTATTTGCGGACACCTTAAAGTCAAACAAGTTAAAGTTATGACAACACCGGGTAATGTGTTCACAAGAGTTATTGACTGTTTTTTGACAGGAGCTGATAATAAGCCTGATGAAGCGTCTATTTTTTCGTGGTTTTCTACGGTGAATGTAACTGTCTTGTACAGATGACCTGTTAATCATGTATAATAAAATAAAAGCCATCGGTGCTAAAATAACTACATAAAGGAGAGCAGATATGACTTTATCCGATTGGATCCAAGAACATCTTTTTCAAACATATGTGACATGGCGTATGAAGAGTCCCCTATATAATAGTAAGGGATTTCATATAGACGGGATCAATAATTCCCTAAAGGCCATGGAAGATGGGATTATTGCTTATACGGAGTTGTATCCTCCTCATGCCGTACAGGGGTGCACGTCTATGAAGGCTCGCGTCGGTAAGAGTTTGACTATGATGGACCTTTATTTAGAGTTGGAGGGTAAGTGCTATATCATTGAGAATATGACATACGCCGAGGGGATACGGATCATGCGAGACTTTGTGAAAAAACGTATCTTGCCTGAACGAAGCCGGTATGTGGAAACCGTAGAATTCGATAAGCAGGCCTTGGAAAAGTCGTTTGCAGAGTTAGCACAGCTCTTAATCGGTGACTCTGAGAGGGTTAAGCAATTTATGTCCAAGGTTCGGGTGGACTCTATGGAACTTATAGATGACAGCTGGTATGATCTGTATGAGGTATTGTTGTCGTGTAACGTGGCTGCGGATTTAAGCCTGAAAATCGACAAAGAAAGTCTTGTGGATGTGGTAGAAAAGTTAGCCGAACCTAAGGGGCTGAACGTTAACGAAGCGTCTTTGGACGAAGACGGATTTTCTACTCAATGGATTGAAGTGATTAATTCTTCATGGCAGGGATATAGCCTGATAGACATGGATATAGGAACGGATTACTACGTATTACTGGTTCTTAGTGATGAAGAATTTAAGAGAGCTGAAGCATTAAGTCGAATGCTTTTCCATAGAATGGTGCTTGCGGAAAAGGCGTAAAAACTAACTTTTCGTAAAGACCTTAGTGTTACTCTGATATATGTGAAACACGAGAAATTTGTTTGTGAACAGGATTCGATTGGCTTAATTTTGGATTGAGAGAAAGCTACGAAAATCGATATGATTTTCGTAGCTTTCTCTTTTATATTGTGTCCTTTAGCAATTTTGGAAAAATGAAATCCATGTACCGGAAGAATAACATGCCGCATAACGTTTACGTATTAAAATACATTTATAAATTTTTGATTTTAAGGTGTAACTCTTAAAATTGAATTGATTACGCACATAAATTATAAAGCATGGGAATACCGGGTTTTATATATACAATAGTAAATCGAACGAGGAAAATCTTCGCAAAAAAGTGAGCTTCCGGAAGATAATTTTTTTAAGATCTTTGCAAAATGGCGTTGTTATCACAAAATATAAGATTAAAATAGAAAAAAGTACGGATCTCAAATGAGAATTTCAAAAAAATATAATAAGCGGATACTGTTATCTAATACTGTAAACATTGAATAAAAATAAAAGTGATGAACAAATGAATAAAACGCATATATTGTTGCGAAATTGTAAAGATTGTAATATTATAGAAACATAAAGAAAATTATTGCATGGGAGTGGGTGAGCTGTTATGAATGACAGATATGTGAGAACGCGTTTGGCCGTAGTTGCGGCCACTGTTTTAATGGGTACAACCTGTGGCGGTTTTACGGCCCTGGCGGCACCGGCCGCCAATCCGGCAGGAACCGGCGACGGCGTAGCCATCGGTACGGGGAGTTGGGCTCCTAAGGCGGAAAATGTAGCTATCGGTGCAGGAACACGTATTGAATATTACGGCGGTGTCGGACAGCCTTCGACGGGTGATATTGTAATCGGCGGCGGTGCTCATACGAACAACTATGCCGACCAGGGCGGCGGCATTGCTATCGGCCATAAGGCTTTTGCCGAAAGTCCGGTAGGCAGTCAAGAATTAGCTTATGATTTCGGACAGTCGGGAATGACTGCATCCGGGACTGCCGGGCCTCATCCCGAAAATATGGTGACGGGTATTGCCATCGGGAAAGATGCATATACTCGATCGGGAAGCGTTATGGTAAGTACTCATAACTATCGCGGTAATATCGGTGATATTACGGTCGATACGGGTTCTGTGGCGAATATGCGCAATTATAATATTAAAACCGATGCTACGACAGTAGGTACGAACAGCTTTAATAATGCATCCTTCGGCGTGGTCAACGGGGCTTATTCGGCTATTACGGGTAAAGACTATAGTAAAAACTTCGGGGCTACCATTACGGGGTCTTTGAACAGTATTGAATCGGAAACGGTTGCTAATAATGATGCAGGTGTTGCCAACAGCATTGTCGGGTTGGCCAACAGAACTCATAATACAAACGGATCGTTGATCTTCGGGGCAGGCAATGAAATCACCAATTCCATCGGCAGTTTGTCAGCGCCTGCAGGCGGGGCGCCTTCACCCAAGGATTTGGCTGACACGCTGCGGACGGCTGTACAAAACGCCGACGGAGGCGGCTCGACGTTGGCAATGGGTATGGGCAACAAGGCGGATTATACCTTGGGGTCTCAGTTGTCGGGCGTGAATAATACCTTAAAGGGAACCTCTGCCGCTTCCGTGAGCAAATATAACTTGTTGAACGGCTATAAAAACACGGGTACTGATGTGAATCATGTATCGGTTGTAGGCTCGGAAAACACTATAAGCAATACAGATAATGCCATTGTCATGGGTGATAAACGGACGTTGACCAACGCAAACGGAAGCATCATTTTAGGTTCGGGGAATTCGGCTCTTACGACAAGTGTAGGCAATGCCGTATCCGTCGGATATAACGCTAATGTATTGCAAGCCGGCGGTGTGGCTATAGGTGCTAATTCCGTGGCTTCCGTAGCCGCCGGTGCCGTAGGCTATGATCCCCATACCGGAGGTGTTTCCTCTAATTCGTCGTCTACGTGGAAGGCGACGGATGCGGCCGTTTCCGTCGGCAACGGAACAACGGTGACGCGTCAAATAACAGGCGTTGCAGCCGGCACGAACGATACGGACGCTGTCAACGTGGCCCAACTTAAACGTGTTATTGCCGGTACGACGATTGTAGATAATACTCTGGTAAATCGGCTGGGAAATCGTGTGAATCGAGTCGGGGCCGGTGCCGCTGCTTTAGCAGCTCTTCACCCCTTGGCATTTGATTCTGATTACAAATGGGACTTTGCAGCCGGTTACGGTAACTATGCCGGGGCCAATGCCATGGCTGTAGGTGCTTACTATCGTCCCAATGAAGATATTATGTTCAGTATGGGCGGCTCCTTCGGAGGCGGAGAAAACATGATGAATGCCGGCGTAAGCTTTAAGCTCGGCCAAGGAACTCATGTAAAACGGTCTGCATCGGAGTTGAGTAAAGAAGTAGAAGAGTTGAAGTCTATTGTAAAAGCTCAGAGCGAGGAAATTCAGGCTTTGCGGGCTAATCAGGAGGCTTTGGCACAAGCTGTGGCAATTCAAAAATAGGCCTTAAGATCAAGACCCCTCTTGATTGTGAAAGGATATAATAAGTGGCAGAAAGCCGCTGACAGGGCGTATATCGTCGTGTCGGCGGCTTTTTGCAAGTAGTATATTTAATTGTGAAAATAGGGCGTGAATATTATTTTAACATGATTGCTACTCCATGGGGTTTATTGGGATCCATGGCTACAGCTAGATCGCTTAATTTGACAAGCAAATCCGTGTCAGAAACAACCTTTGCTTGAAAATGTGAGCCTGCAGGGAATTCAACGTTTTTCCCTTTCATAAACATTCCGCCGACAAAAGATACGACGGCGGCCACTGCGATGGCACCACCATCATGCCCGGCTTTTTTAAATGCAGTATATTCTAAGGGGATTTGGACATTATTTATTGTTTTTACTGATGTAATCGTAAATTCTAATTTTCCTGAACGACCAAACATTCCGGATTTAGTTGCTTTTGTAACGACGCCTTCCACAGGAGTGCCGGCAGGTATAACTATAACATCGTTAATAATAATATTATCCAAGGTTTTTAACGGAAGAGGGTCTCCCTTTTTTAGTGTTTTAGAAGAGACCGTCGATGTTAATTCTATTGTTAATTCTGTGCCTGCGGGGATATAAGCATTCCCCACAGGTATTTTTGTAACCGATGCTCGTTCGGCTTCTTCTTGTAAGACTGCAGATTTAAACGGTTTGTATTCACCGGCGGGGGCTTGGGTCTGTGTCTGTGTAGTAACCGCTTGATTAGCTGTTAGCTCAGCAGCGCTGACAGAGGATACAGAAAGAGATAAGCAGAGTAAGAGGGGCAATGATTTTTTTAGCATGAAAAATTCACTCCTTGTTAAGATTAATTGCGATAAAATTATTGGTAAAGCTCCGTATATTGGTAAGCATTATAAAAATAAAGCCAACACACAATTTAATTGTAACAAAATTGATATGAAAGTGAAATAATATTGCAATAAAGTAAATAGGTGAGATTAATTGATTTGTTTGGGGAATATAAACTGCTCCGTGAATTTCGATCTTCTTTTACTTTGTAGGCTGGAAGCGTATAATAAAACGCATCCGAACTATGGAAAGGAAGATTTTATGAATAGGATGAACCCTTATGTATATATGTTTTCACTCGGTCATTTTTCCGTTGACTGGGCGCAAAGTGCTTTTCCCGCCTTGTTACCCTACTTTATAACGCTCTGCAGCCTGTCGTACAGGGATGCAACGGCTCTTTTATTTGCCAACATTCTTTTGGCATCGGTTACTCAACCTGTTTTGGGATATTATTCCGACAAGGTGTCCAAACCCTGGTTTATCCCTTTCGGTGTTCTCCTGAGCGGGCTTTCCCTTACCGCCTTGGCTTTTACGGATAATTACTCGGTTATTTTTATATGCTCTATGTTGAGCGGCTTGGGGTCATCTATATATCATCCTGAAGCGGCCCGTATGGTTAATGAAATATCGGGAGCCGTAAAAGGCAAGGCTATGGGGACATTTTCCGTCGGTGGCAGTGTGGGATTTGCTGTAGGACCCATTATAGCCGGCTTATGTGCCTATGCCTTTGATATTCACGGGCTGGCGGTTTTCGCAGTCGTCAATACCGGCTTGGCCTTATTCCTCTATCATCATTTGCCGAAGGTTTTGGCACAAATCAATAGGAATGAAACTGTCGAAGAAACGGTTACGGGTAGGATAGAAAAACGAAATGACTGGTCTTCTTTCAGTAGACTGACGGTCGTTATCTTTGCTCGTTCCATAAGTTTTGCCGTTTGTAATGCCTTTATTCCCCTCTTTTGGGTCAAGGTGTTGGGCCGTACGCCGTCCGAAGGGAGTCTGGCTTTATCTCTGCTCTTTGCCATCGGCGTTGTCGGCACCTATGTGGGCGGCCTTATTGCGGATCGGACAGGTTTTGTCAAGGTAATGCGTGTAGCCATTACGCTTATGGTACCGGCCATGTACTTTTTCGTTCACAGCACGACGGCTTTGGAAGGCGCACTCTTTATCGTGCCTGTAGGACTGACCTTGTTTGCTCCGTACAGTGCTATTGTCGTGCTGGGACAAACCTTTTTGGGTAAGAATGTGGGCTTTGCCTCAGGCGTAACCTTAGGTTTAAGTATTACCATAGGAGGGCTTCTCACACCGTTGGTCGGTTGGGCGGCCGATATATGGGGGATTCCGACGGCTTTACAAGTCTTGTGGATTTGTGCGGCCATAGGAGCGATTTTCACTTTTTCAGTGCGAGAACCCAAGGATGCGGCATGAGCAAAATGATACAGGTTGCATGTATGATTTCTGAATCCGTATGGCAATAGGAGGAGTATCTCTAAAATTCATCTTTTTACGGTTTTTCTTTTTCATCAATATGGTATAATAGCAACCGTAAAAAATGGTTTTGTGTGCTTTAAAGGGGACTTTATTATGACCATTGAATCCTATATTGACTATACGAACCTTAAGCCCGATGCAACGCCGAATGATATTATTCAACTTTGCAAAGAGGCTAAACAGTATCGATTTGCGTCCGTATGTGTCAATTCGTCGTATGTGCCGCTTGCCCGCCGTGAACTGGCCGGATCGTATGTGCGTATCGTTTCGGTTGTAGGTTTTCCTCTCGGAGCGGTGGCTTCGAGTATTAAGGCGGCTGAGACGACCTTTGCCATTGCTAACGGCGCCGACGAGATCGACATGGTGATTAATGTAGGGCAAGTAAAGGCCCGCAATTGGGATTATGTTGCCGACGATATCAGTGGTGTCGTAAAGGCGGCAAACGGCCATATTGTCAAGGTTATCTTGGAAACGGGACTTTTGGCGGATGTGGAAAAGGAAGAAGCTTGCCGTGTGGCAGTAAGGGCAGGGGCACGGTTTGTTAAAACATCGACAGGATTCGGCCCGGGAGGGGCTACGGCCGATGACATTCGCTTAATGAAGAAAATTATCGGACTACGTGCTTGCATTAAGGCCTCCGGAGGTATTCGTGACTATCAGACGGCACGGACAATGATTGCTGCCGGAGCCGATCGTATCGGAGCTAGTGCCGGCATTGCCATTGTAGAAGGAGAAGCCGTTGACAGGTCATAAAAACGATCTGGAAGCCTATGCCGCCCTTGTCGGGGCGGCTCGCTTTGCTAATAAGAACGTTGTTGCAGAGCCTGCCCCGCCGGTAGAAACGGTTACTGCCGCTGACTGTCGGTCTTCCGTTACCGTCTTGGCCAGCGGTAGCGGCGGAAATGCGACCTTAGTGTGTTGCGGTTCTACAAAAATTCTTATCGATGCGGGGATCAGTTATCGACGTATTACGAACGCATTGGCGGTACGAGGCTATAGGCCGGACGATATCGATGCCCTTTTTCTGACACATGAGCATACGGACCATGTACAAGGATTACCGATTTTATTGAAAAATACGGATATGCCCGTATATACGACGGAAGAAACGTGGCGTGCCTTGGGAAAGACGGCAACCTCTGCACCGGGACGCTTTGTACCGTTGACGAAACGAGTCGGCGTGGGTGACATCTATGTCGTACCCTTCGAAATTCCGCATGATGCGGCTCGTCCCGTAGGTTATGCCGTTTATGACGGGCAGACGAAGATTACCTATGCTACCGACTTGGGATATGTCACACCGTCCGTAAGAGGAGCGGCTTCTCATGCGGATATTCTTGTGTTGGAAGCCAATCACGATGAAGATATGGTGCGTCAAGGGGCGTATCCTTATCGGTTGCAGCAACGCATACTCGGTAGTTACGGACACTTATCCAATGACGCGGCTGCCGATTTGTTGACTCAGTTGCCGCAAAAGAAGATGATGAAAGTTCTTTTGGCACATAGAAGTGATAAAAATAATGAACCTGCCAAGGTCATTAAAACCGTAAAAAGTAAGTTCGAACGTAGCGGCAAAGCGCTAGGTCAAGATGTGCTGGTAAGATTGGCATGTAAAAACAGTGCCGTTCGTTTTGACGATAAGGGGGAGCATGATGAGTAAAAAATCTACGGCAGCCGTAATAGCGGCTGTTATTCTTATAGGGGCCGCCGGCTTCGGCGGTTATTATTTACACGACAGCCTGAAAGGTACCAATACGGTTCCCGTACAGGTTCAAACTGCAGACGGTAAGTCTGAAACCTTGTCCAACGCCCGCAATACGGCTGTTGTGCAGGCCGTAAAAAAAGTAGGTCCCGCTGTTGTAGGTATTACGACGAAGGTATATAATCGCGATATTTTCAATCGTCCCGTTCAGGTCGGTGAAGGCGTCGGGTCGGGTATTATATTCGACAAGGACGGCTATATCGTTACAAACAATCATGTAGTAGGTAATAATAAAACAGTTAACGTATCCTTGGCCGACGGCCGGACCTTTGAAGGTACTGTTGTAGGTACGGATGCACGAACGGATTTGGCAGTGGTTAAAATTACGGCGGATAATCTGACTGTTGCAGCCTTAGGTGACAGTGATACTCTTCAAGTCGGTGAGCCGGCTATTGCCATCGGCAATCCGTTAGGTCTCGAGTTCCAGGGAACGGTAACGGCCGGTGTCATCAGCTCTTTGAACCGTACGATTGTCGGTGAAGGCGTACCGATGGAACTGATTCAGACCGATGCGGCTATTAATCCCGGCAACTCCGGTGGAGCTTTGGTTGATGCCGACGGAGAGGTAATCGGCATTAACAGCGCCAAAATAGCTAAAGAAGGCGTTGAAGGACTCGGTTTTGCCATTCCTATCAATACGGCTCGCCCTGTACTGGATGCGCTTATTAAAAACGGTCGTGTTATTCGCCCTTACCTGGGTTTATACGGTTTGGATAAAGCCATGGCGGCTCGTTACGGTATGGATTTAGGAGTCAAAGGGATTTATGTATATCAAATTGTCGTCGGAGGGCCTTTGTACGGTTCGGGTATTCAACGAGGCGATATTATTACGAAAATAGATGACAAGCCTGTCGATGACTATACGCAGTTACAAAAAACAGTCGAGTCGTATCAAGTCGGAAATACGGTAAAAGTAACCTATATGCGGGGGGATTCGGAACAGACAGCCGAAGTAACCCTTCAGGAACTGGCACCCCAGACGGATAGTGATAATTAATGAAATTTCATATTATCGGTAGCGGTAAGATTAAAGAGAAATACTTGACGGCAGGCATTGACGAGTTTTTAAAACGTCTTAAACCGTACGGGCAGGTGCAAATTACGGAAATAAGCGAAGAACGGATGCCAGACAATCCGTCGGCAGTCGAAAAAAAGCAGATCCTCGACAAAGAAGGCGAACGGTTGCTGAAAAATGTACGTCCCGGCTCATATCTTTTTGTTCTCGATGTGCAGGGAGATCTTATTTCGTCGGAAGAACTGGCACAGGCTTTTGAGGACTTGTCGTTGCACGGATGCAGTGAATTTACCTTTCTCATAGGAGGTCCCTTCGGGTTGTCCGATGAAGTGCGCCGGAGAGCCGACCGTTGTATTTCTTTCGGTCACATTACGCTGACACATCAAATGATTCGTATGATACTGACGGAACAAATCTACAGGGCTGTAAAAATCATGCGGCACGAGCCTTATCACTTATAATTACAGCGTATATATCTATTTTTTGTAAAAGATAGTATAATAAAGGTACAAACAAAGGTTTCGATTTACAGTTCGGAGCGGAGGGGTGGATACTATGAGCGAACGCAAAGCAATGGATATTATGGAAAAGGTTTTTGTAACGGCCGATCCGAGTACAACCGTTTTGGATTTAATCCAGTTATTCATTAAAAATAAGATTACGGCTATTCCCATTGTTAACGATGACGGCACATTAGCCGGTATTGTTACGGATGCCGATTTGCTGTATAAGAAAATCAAGCCCCACGTGCCGCACTATGTCAATCTTCTCGGGGCCAGCATTTACTACAACGGCATCAGTGAATACGATAAGAGCTTTAAAAAACTCATGGCCAGTACGGCTAAAGAATTGATGACTAAAGACGTTATCATTGCGGCTCCCGATGCGGATGTGGAACAGTTGGCAGGCGTTATGGTAGCAGAGCACCTCAAGGTTATTCCCATTGTAGACAATAAGCGTTGTGTGGGTGTCGTTACACGTCGATCTATTTTGGAAGAAATGCATAGAGAATACGAAGAAGAAAAAGCCTAGGTACATTTTATAAAAAACTGTATTGTATGTGCGGACACTTTCCCATGAAGGTGTCCGCCTGTTTTGTATATAAGGAAGCGGATTTACGCTCTTTCTACAGGCGATTTAATTGGTTTGAGCAGTTATTTATGGTATAATTCGGTCATATGAATGATGGAATATTTCAGAGAGGCAGGGCTGTTGATGGACTCGAAAGAATTAGTCATTGTCGTCGATTTCGGCGGGCAATATAATCAGTTAATAGCACGACGGGTCAGAGAGAATCATGTATATTGTGAAGTCTACCCGTATCATAAAGCGGTTGAAAAGATTAAAGAACTGAAGCCTCGCGGAGTTATTTTTACAGGCGGACCGAACAGTGTATATGAAGAAAAGGCACCGCATATTGATGCCGCCGTCTTTGAACTGGGTGTGCCCGTTCTGGGATTATGCTACGGCATGCAGATGATGGCATATCTTCTGGGCGGAACTGTTAAAGAAGCGGATAAGCGGGAATTCGGCAAAACGGAAACAACTGTGGATACGAAGTCCCTCGTCTTTAAAGGCTTGAAAGAAAAAGAAATCGTGTGGATGAGCCATACGGATTATGTAGCCGAAATTCCTGAAGGCTTTAAGATTACGGCTCATACGGAACACTGCCCCGTAGCCGCAATGGAAAATGCGGATAAGAAATTGTATGCCATGCAATATCATCCTGAAGTGCTTCATACGGAACACGGCAAGGAAATGTTGCATAACTTCCTCTTTGAAGTATGTAAATGTAGCGGCACATGGACGATGGCAAACTATGCCAAACAGGCTGTTGAAGACGTGCGTCGGACTGTCGGTGACGGTAAGGTAGTACTGGCTCTTTCAGGCGGGGTCGACAGCTCTGTGGCGGCGGCCTTGATTTCCCGTGCCGTTGGCAACCAATTGACCTGTATTTTTGTTGACCACGGTTTAATGCGAAAAAATGAAGGCGATGAAGTTGAAGCAGCCTTTAAGGATTCGGGAATGAACTTCATTCGCGTCGACGCATCGGAGCGTTTCCTGTCTAAATTGGCAGGCATTTCCGATCCGGAAAGAAAACGTAAAACTATCGGCGAAGAATTTATTCGCGTCTTTGAAGAAGAAGGACGAAAAATCGGTGCCGTCGACTTTTTGGCACAAGGCACGATTTATCCCGATGTCATCGAATCGGGTGCCGGTGATGCGGCAGTTATTAAAAGCCATCACAATGTAGGCGGCTTGCCGGCTGTTGTAGACTTCAAGGGTCTTATTGAACCGCTACGCAACCTCTTTAAAGATGAAGTTCGCGAACTCGGTGAAGAACTGGGTTTGCCGGACTATCTCGTATGGCGGCAACCTTTTCCGGGACCGGGACTGGCCATTCGCGTTATGGGCGAAATTACAAAAGAAAAACTGGACATCTTGCGTGATGCCGATGCCGTTTTTAGAGAAGAAATCGCGGCGGCAGGCCTTGATCGTTCTATAAACCAATACTTTGCCGTCTTGACGAATAATCGGTCTGTCGGCGTTATGGGCGACTTCCGCACATATGACTATACCTTGGCCTTACGAGGCGTAACGACAACGGACTTTATGACGGCTGACTGGGCGAGAATTCCCTATGACGTACTGGATAAAATCTCGAGCCGTATCGTTAACGAAGTAGAACACATTAACCGAATTGTGTATGACATAACCAGCAAACCCCCTTCCACGATTGAGTGGGAATAGAGTAACAAATATGCTTCTGTGATAAAATCGTTGAAAATACAGCATTTTGGCGATTTTGACGTAACGAAATTCTCGAAATGATACTATTTTGATACTAAAAAGTGGAAATAGTAGGTTTAAAAGGGAGTTGTTGAATTTAGGTGAATTGTTTAGAAAGCCTTCCATCATTTTGGTGGAAGGCTTTTGTGAAAATAGTGGGTGATAAATTTGAATTTATATTCCCAAATGAAACTTATCTACGAAAATATGATGTCAAATGTATCTAAAAATATCATCAACGGAAATAATACAATCGCAAAACATATAGTAGAAATTATAACAGGAAAACAGGACGCTAATTTTGCCACACATAACGGCAAATATAAATTTTTTACCTGCTCCAATACACCTTCAACTTGTGATGAATTTGAATTTGATAATTCATCAATTCTAATAGCAGGTAATGGCGACTTTAATGTTAAGCATTATACTGGAAAATTTAATGCTTATCAAAGAACTTATGTCTTGTCTCCAAGTGATGAATACTATGCTTTATTGTATCTATCGTGTCTGTATAGAATTAATTCATTTAAAAGTTCATCAACAGGTTCTATTGTTAAGTTTATTACCAAAAGTGATATTGAGAGCATCCCAGTTTTTATTCCTGATGATGAGAATATTTTAAACAAGCTCAATACATTATTGAAACTTATAGAAAAAAACAATACTGAAAACTATAAGCTTTCCAATCTTCGTGATTGGCTTCTACCCATGCTTATGAACGGTCAGGCAACCATTGAGTAGCAGCATAAATTATCGTTTATACTATGAGCTTGTGTGTAGTAGTGTCTCTTTTGGTTATAATATATTAAGTAAAGGAGCTGTGATAGAATGCCAAATTTAAAAGCAAAAGAATATAGGAAGTTTGAAGATATTAAGTATATCCGAAAAGATGGAAGTGAGTATTGGAGTGCAAGGGAACTTGCTGATGTACTTGATTATTCTCAGTGGAGAAACTTTCAAAAGGTCATTGATAGAGCAATGATTGCGTGTGAGAACAGTGGTCATGAAGTAGCATACGATTTTGCTGAGGTCAGCAAAATCGTGGAAGCAGGTGCTACAAGCAAGTCTATAAAAGATTATGAACTTACAAGATACGCTTGCTATTTGATTGTGCAAAACGGTGATCCGAGAAAAGAGGTTATTGCACTTGGCCAAACCTATTTTGCTATTCAAACATATCGTCAAGAAATATCAGATCATTTTAATCAGCTTGATGAAGATAGAAGAAGGCTTGTTGTTCGTGGAGATATTAAACAGTGGAATCAGCTTTTGGTAGAAACGGCACATGATGCAGGAGTCATCACAAATGAAGAATTTGCTATATTCCAAAATGCAGGATATATGGGACTGTATGGTGGATTAGATGTAGAAGATATACATGACAGAAAAGGCTTAACTGCGAGACAAAAGATTTTGGATTATATGGGAAGCACCGAACTCATTGCTAATCTATTTAGAATATCTCAGACAGAAGAAAAGCTAAGAAAAGATAAGGTTGAAGGTGCAGAAGCTGCAATAAAAGTTCACTATTCAGTAGGAAAAGAAGTTAGAAGTGCTATTGAAAAAATAGGTGGCACTATGCCGGAAGATTTACCTGTTCCGGAGAAAAGCATTCAACAGATAGAAAAAGAACAGATGAAGCGTTTAAAAGATAAAGCTAAAAAAGGCAAGCTGATGTTGGATGAATGATAATGGAGAATATAAGGAATGACATCAATGAAATTTAAGGAGAAAGTTATGGATATAAATACATTAAAAGACAAAATACAAGAAAATGATTTGGAGTTTAATCTTTTTTTTACTAGAAAATTAGGAAATGGTAATTATGTAAGTTTTTCCCCTAATATTGATGCACAAATTTATGATGACTTACTGAATTTGATATGCGATTATATTGGACAATTTACAGGAAAAACAATTGTGAATTACAATCCAACTGGATATAAAGACGAGACTATAGAGAGTTGTAGTACTTCATATATACGTGATTATATTAGAGTTTTAGAAAGCTTTAATAATTCGGATCATGTAGAAACAGAAATTGATCCCGATAATTACAGTTTTTATACTTTTTCAATAACTAAACATGATGATCAATTTCCTGATATAAAAATTTTTAGAAGGGTAACTAAATTTAAGAAATTGCATTCAAAAGGTATTATTGCAAGATTTAATGGGAATACTTTGAATAAAATTGAAAGTAAATTAATTGGCATAGATGGAGAAGTGGATTTTATAATTATAGATGATGATATACTTATATTGTCTCATTATTCATTAGAGAGAATCTTTAACTTAGATGAGCAATTTAGAGATACAGCATCAGATTTTTTAAATCAAGAGGGGTTAAGTGATGGCATAACTAACTTTGAAAGTTTTTATGAAGATTGTTTAAATGATGGACGTTATAGAAAAACTCTTACAAAAATGACCAGTGAAAATATAAATGTTGCTAAAACTTATGAGAATCATGAGAACATAAAGAAAACCATAGATATGTTTAATTTAGAGATAAATTATAACGAAGAACCTTCATTTTCAATAGTGTATGAAGATAAAAGCCAGATAATGGATATTTTAAGAATATTGAGAGATTCATATTATAGAAGTATCATTAATGAGCAAATAGGGGTAGATGATAAGTAAAAAGGTGGTGTTTTATGAATAGCAGAATGGATAAATTTTATAACATAATGACAAGAACTATTATGTTTATATCATCCTATTTCCCACTTTACATTATGATTATAATTTTGTACTTTTCTAAAATAACAAAAGGGCTCTTGGAAAAAAATATATTAATAATCGGCTTTGCTACATTAACGCTAATCTTAATATTTATTTCAGTTATAAGCGTGATTTTATTGAAACTAGGAAAAGGAACTCGAGAAAAAGGTATTAACAATCTTGAAAATCCTGATGATACAGTATTAAGCTATATTATGACATATATAATTCCACTCATTACTAATGGAGATAACTCAAAAGAAGTTTATATAGTTAATATCCTTTTATTTGTTTTGATTGGGTATATTTATTTAAGATTAAATTTGATATATTTAAATCCTTTGTGGGCTATGTTTGGATATATTATATATGGAGATGCCAATAAAGAGATTGTAATAACTAATATTTCTAGAGAAGTGTTAAGGCATAAAGAAAAGTTAAAAGGCTATTATATAAGTAATGATATATTTGTTGCTCATAAAAAAGACAATTAGGTTTCTCGTCTTAATAAAATCCCAATGGTATAAAGAATGAGATACTAGAGA
The DNA here is from genome assembly GCF_027685385.1 of Megasphaera sp. AF13-6AC. Classification (NCBI taxonomy): domain Bacteria; kingdom Bacillati; phylum Bacillota; class Negativicutes; order Veillonellales; family Veillonellaceae; genus Megasphaera; species Megasphaera sp. AF13-6AC. The sequence goes on along the minus strand of NZ_JAQCUN010000005.1, from coordinate 6,983 downwards.
GAAGTATTTTATGTGCTTGCAATATGCTTGCAAAAAATCAGATAAACAGAAATAAAATGGATAATAGGGCTAAAATAGATAAGAATAACCTTGATTTTATGCCATTTATACAAAACGATATCAATGGACATATCGAATGGGAGTAACTCTAAAGCCCGCGAGGGTTGCGAGGAGTGCGGGTCGCGAAGCGGCAAGGACGACGAGGGAGTAAAAGGTTTTTATTGTACGAACACGTAAGGTGAGATCATGGAAGACAGAAAAGTAGTGTTTTTGGTTCTGATTACCGGTCTTGTAGCGGGAGTCATCGGTTCTTTTTATATTCATTTAATGCATTTTGTACAGCATCTTGTATATGCCTATTCTGCGGCTGACGGGTTGGATTTCGGACAGGCCGTGGCGCGAGTATCTCCCGAACACAGACTGGCGGCTCTCTTCGGGTGCGGTCTGGTTGTCGGCATAGGGTGGGTGCTTATTCATCGTTACGGTTCACCGCTGGTAGATATTAAAACGGCTGTTCAAGATGAAAAGAAGACCATGCCCTTAGTGACGACTCTGGTTCATGCGACCTTACAAATTATTACCGTCGGTGCCGGCTCACCGCTGGGACGAGAAGTGGCCCCGCGGGAAGCCAGTGCCTGTATTATGAGTACGCTTGTAAAGCACAGTAATCTAACGAGGGATAATCGGGCCTTGATTATTGCCTGTGCAGCCGGGGCCGGTTTGGCTGCCGTATATAATGCCCCTTTGTCGGCTGCCGTATTCATTTTGGAAACTCTCGTTATGACTTGCAATGTAAAGGCTGTCGGTACGGCCTTGTTATCGTGCGGATTGGCGGCAGGTATTGTACGCTTTGTCGTAGGAGATGCGGTTCAATATGCTTTACCTATGCCGGATGTAACGGGAAGTTACCAAACTTTTGCCGTTATCTTGGGAATCTTTACGGCTGTAATTGTTCGGTTCTTTAATCAGACCGTAACCGCTTTACCGAAGCTTGACAGAAAAAGTCCGAAAATGGCGCTTGTCGCCATAATCGCCTTTGCCTTTATCGGTCTCATGGCCATGTATTTTCCTGAAATTTTAGGTAACGGCAAGGCAGGCAATGAATTGACCTTTACAGATTCTATTAATTGGACCTATGCAGCAGGCTTGTTTGCGACTAAATGGCTTGCCGTGTTGGCAGCCCTTACGGCAGGTGCCTACGGTGGTCGCATTATGCCGTCTATGATGCTGGGGAGTACGTCGGCCCTTGTCTTAGCTGCTTTGTGGAGTGTTTGTATCAGTCCCGTATCTTTGTCTTTTGCAGCCTTTGTAGGAGCTGTCGTATTTTTAGGATTGGCACAGAAAATGCCTTTGACAGCCTGCGTATTTATGTTGGAAATATCTCGATTTTCAACTGAACTTTTTTATCCTATGGCTCTGGCTATGGGAACGGCCTTGATAACGCAACGATTTTTACAAAGAAAATATGAATGAAGTCGACCGGAACAGATAGAAGCCATATATGACTATGGCTTCTATCTGTTTTTTATTTAATGCCCGTTGGTTATGGGGGAACTTAAACGTTTGATTTATGTAGACCGCCATACTATACTATTACTAAATAAGAATATTAAAATCTAATTTAATCATCTTAGGGTCGAGGCGGTAGAAAGAAAACGGAAAGACAAGTGATGCAAGCAGCTTGTCGGAAAGGAGTCAAAATGCCGAAGGGATCTCCGGAGTTAACACGGGCGCGTAGGGAAGAAATTATTAATGCATGTGAGAAGCTATATGAGGTAATGAGCTTTAAAGAGGTAACAATTAAGGAAATTTCCAAGTATACATCTTTTACGAGGCCTTCCATATACAATTATTTCAGCACGAGAGAAGATATTTTTCTGGCCTTATTACAGCGCGAATACGAAGCGTGGATTCGTTATCTGGAAGCGGTAAAACCGACATCGGCCGAAAAGACAGCGTCCGGTTTTGCCGGCATGTTGGCTGAATCTCTTTCAACAAGACCGATTTTATTGAAACTTTTAGCCATGAATCAATTCGATATGGAAGAGCATAGCGACGTTCGTTGCTTGGCCGAGTTTAAAAGCGTCTGTATGGCGGCCAGAAAGGCTGTGTGCAGCTGTTTGGCCCGATATGTCCCCTACATGGGGATTGCCGAAGCGGAAGCTTTTGCTTATGCTTTTTTTCCTTTTATGTTCGGCATTTATCCGTATACAACGGGTACAAAAAAACAGGCGGAAGCCCTGGAATTGGCTAATGTTGCTGCCATGCAAATGAGTGTATATGAATTGGTTTATAATTGTGCCGCCCGTCTTTTAAAATAGACGAAATCTGGAATTTCTGTTGTAGCAATAATATAGAAAATAACGAAAGTCGCATCATTTATGGATGCGACTTTTTGTTATGGCCGTGATGTTTGTTCGAGACGATGCTTTGTGGTACACTCATGTGGATGAAAGCGGGCGATAATAGTGGAAATCAGACGTGCAGTTATTGTAGACTTGGCATCTATGGAACAGATATATGCAAGGGCCAGGAAGTTTATGATTACTACGGGAAATCCTGACCAATGGGAGCCTTCTTACCCCGGCCGAGAACTTTTGGTGAAAAATATTACCGATGGACAAGCTTATGTATTGGAAGAAAAAGGAAAGGTTCACGGTGCTTTTGCATTTATTGTAGGAGAAGAACCTACGTATACGAAGATTTGTGACGGACAGTGGCGTAAGAATGAAACGTACGGAACGGTTCATCGCTTAGCTTCGGACGGGACTGTAAAGGGCGCCGGTCGGGCCTGTCTTACCTATTGTTCAGACCGGAAGCCTTATTTGCGGATTGATACGCATAAGAACAATCTTCCTATGCAAAAGGTCATAGAGTCGTTCGGGTTTAAACGGTGCGGAATCATAACTGTAAGAGGCGGAGAACGGATAGCTTATGACTATATCCGTTCGGAAAATAGGTAAGACGTCTATGTCTGTACAAGCAAGGCGTCTTATTTTACAATAAAATGATGAGTAAATAGACCGCATAAGGCATAAGGACGGTGGAAAGTATGAAGTTGTCGGACATAGGAGAGTTCGGGTTTATAGACAGAATAAAAAAAGACACGATTGTAAATCCCGTATCAGTCGTTGTCGGTATAGGCGATGACGGGGCCGTATATAAGACAACGGAAGGCAAGGAACAAGTGGCCGTTATAGATACGATGATTGAAGGTCGACATTTTATTATCGGTAAGACGGCTACCTGGTACGAAGCGGGATATAAGGCCGTGGCATCCAATTTGAGCGATATTGCGGCCATGGGTGCCGAACCGATACACCTGGTTCTGTCCGTGGCCCTGACACCGCAGATGGATGCGGCACAAACGGATGAATTGTATAGGGGGATGAAGGATATTTGCCGTCATTACGGTGTTAATATTCTCGGTGGAGACACGGTAGTGTCATCTGAAGGGGCCGTGCTTACGGTGGCGGCTTTCGGTGAAATTGAAGCGGGTAAAGCCGTCTTACGAAGCGGCGCCGTACCGGGTGATATTGTGGCTGTTTCCCACACGTTGGGGAATTCGGGAGCCGGGTTGGATGTCCTCTTGGCAGGAGAGGCAGGCTATGCGGCACTGAAAAAGGCGCATGCTATGCCCGTGCCGCAGGTGGAACTGGGGCGATTGGCCGTAAAATACGGGTGTCACAGTTTAAATGATATTAGCGACGGCTTAGCCAGTGAAAGTAATGAAATTGCAGCGGCCAGTCATGTAGATCTGATACTGGACAAGTCGCAAATCCCCCTGTCTGATGAGCTCCGTCGATGGTGCGACGTGTCGGGAAAGGACCCGTATGCCTACGCTCTTACGGGCGGCGAAGATTATGAACTCGTGCTGACTATGGCACCCGACGATTTTTATTTACTGAAAGAGGCGTTTTCCTCTCTTACGGTAATCGGAAGGGTTCAAGCGGGGAGCGGTAACGTATATTTGGAAGACGGACACCATACGAAAGTATTGGCGCCGTCGGGATGGAATCATTTCAGCGGAGGCGAATAAGGTGATTACTCTATATACCCGTAGTGAAGCCGAAACCATAGCCTTCGGCGAATGTGTGGGCAAGGTTTTAAAACAAGGGGATGTCATCGCTCTTAAGGGGGATTTGGGGGCCGGTAAGACGCATTTGGTCCAAGGAGCGGCTAAGCAAATGGGGATTACTTCACCCGTTGTCAGCCCCACCTTTTCTCTTATGAATGTATATGACCATGTACCGCCTTTGCATCATTTCGATTTCTATCGTCTTGAAGAAGAATATGAGCTGGATTCTATCGCTCCGGAAGAATATTGGGAGACGGGAATTTCTTTTGTAGAATGGTCGGAAAAGTTTCCTCATCGACTTCCTGATGATGCGGCAGTGATTACCATCAAAAAAACAGGTGATACTCAGCGGGAGATTACAGTAGAAGCAGATGAATCCCGTTGGAAAGATTTATTGAAAGAGGTAGAAGGATATGCTCTTGGCCATTGAGACATCTTGTCTCGTTTCAAGTGTCGCACTTTTGCACGAAGGCGTATTAAAGGCGGAAGTAACCGTTCAGGCACGATTAACTCATTCGGAACAGCTTATGCCGCATATTGCGGATATGCTTACCAAGGCGGCTGTCAGTAAGAAGGATGTTGACGGAGTAGCCGTATCCGTCGGGCCCGGGTCTTTTACGGGTTTACGCATCGGTCTGGCTACGGCCAAGGGACTGGCTTTTGCTTGGAAGGTACCCCTTGTGGGAGTTGAAACGCCGCGTAGCCTGGCGTGGAATTTTGTTGATTCGGCTTATGCCGTATGTCCGCTTATTGACGCACAGAAGGGGAATGTATATGTATCCGTGTATTCGTGGCGGCAGGGCAAGCTATATGAAGATGAAGCCGTTACGGTTATGGCGGCAGCGGATATTATTAACCGCGTATCTGAAGGAAATCAAAAGGTTGTGTTTTGCGGTGACGGAGCCTCTAAGTTTGCCGATTTGATTGCATCCGGCGGAGACAAGTGTTTGCTTGCTCGACCGCACCAAATTATTCCCAGAGCCGGAGCTTTGGCAGTAGCGGCACAGGAACGTTTTGACAAGGGAGATACGGATGATTGTATGACCTTGACACCGGCTTATAAGCGGCGCAGTGAGGCTGAAGTTCTCTGGGAGAAACGGCACGGTGATCCAATATGTCCGTAATTGTTCGTAAAGCCGTACGGACCGACGACAAGGGAATTTTTGAAGTGGAACAGGATTCTTTTTCCATTCCCTGGTCGTTACAGGCTGTGCAACGGGAATTGGAGTCCGAACGGGCTCTTTACTATGTACTGGAGCAAGAAGACGGTACGATCGTCGGGTATGCCGGGTTGTGGCAGGTTCTTGATGAAGGGCAGATTACCAATATTGCCTTGCGCAAGGAATTTCGTCACCAAGGGTACGGCGAATTGCTGGTGCGTGTTTTGATGGAAGCCGCATGGGAAGCGGGTTGTACTGAAATATTTTTGGAAGTGCGCATTTCCAATCAGGGAGCCATTCACTTATATCGAAAATTGGGCTACGAGGTATTAAGTGTACGAAAGCATTATTATTCCGACCCCGTAGAAGATGCCTATGTTATGGATTGTAAAAAAGAAGCCTACCCTTGGGTACGCTGATGAAGGATAGAGATAATGTATACATTAGCTTTGGAAACGAGTTGTGATGAAACCTCCGTGGCTGTCATTGAAGACGGGCGTCGGATTTTATCCAATATTATATCTACGCAAGTACCGATTCATCGTAAGTTCGGCGGCGTCGTGCCGGAAATCGCTTCACGACAGCACATTGAATATGTTATGCCTGTTGTAAAAGAAGCGTTGGAAGAGGCTGAAATCACGTTGAATGATGTCGACCATATCGGAGTAACCTACGGACCCGGTCTGGTAGGGGCCCTTTTAGTCGGGGTGGCTACGGCTAAGGCCTTGAGCTTTGCCGCCGACAAACCCTTGGTGGGGGTCAATCATATGGAAGGGCATATATTTGCCAACTTTCTCAGTCATACAGAATTGGAACCGCCCTTTTTGGCTCTTGTCGTGTCGGGCGGCCATACTCAGCTTGTAAAGGTGCTGGGCTATAATCGATTTGAACTCATGGGACAGACTCGGGATGATGCAGCGGGAGAGGCTTTTGATAAGATAGCCCGCGTCATGGGGTATCCCTATCCGGGAGGTCCGCAAATTGATAAACTGGCAGCCCTCGGAAATGCCGATGCCGTTGTTTTTCCTAAGGCCTTGCATGAGAGAAACAACTTTGAATTCAGCTTCAGCGGCTTGAAGTCGGCAGTACTCAATTATTTGCACACACAGGAGCAACGCGGCGAAACGTATAGTCCCGAGGATGTTGCGGCGTCGTTTCAAAAGACGGTTGTAGAAACACTCGTTGAAAAGACTGTCAATGCGGCGGAATTATCGGGGCTTCGTACCGTCGTCCTGGCCGGCGGCGTAGCGGCTAATCACGGCTTGACACAGGCTATGGAAACGGCGTGTAAGGAAAATGGATATACTTTTTATAAGCCTGAGCCGATTTTATGCACGGATAACGGGGCTATGATCGGCTGTCGTGCGTATTACATGGCTCAAGACGGCCGTTTCGCAGATATGACTTTGAATGCGAAACCGGCATTGTCTCTAACGGGAACGGAGACATAGGAACGTATGCCTACTATAGCGGATATCTGTCATAGTGACAGTCACTTATCGGACGTACAAATTCATATTTTGGAAAAAAGTGAGCCTTTCCTTCAGTTTGCCGCCGATTTGGCGCAACGAAGGTTGGCTCTTTTCGTACCGTCATCCAAAGAGGGGTTTCTCGTGTCGGCAGCTGTGCGTAAACCCTTATTTGCAGCGGAAGGTAAGGCGGATACATCTGTCGGTGCTATCGTAGCTTGCGGGGATGAGCCGGTTATTGCCGATGTGTTTACGCAAAGGCGAAGCTTGACAGCA
>NZ_JAQCUN010000049.1:0-8927 GCF_027685385.1 Megasphaera sp. AF13-6AC | reverse complement strand
AAACAGGGGACCGGCTTCACCGCTTGCGGCAGCTGCCAATCGACGCAACATGGCTTCGATTTTATCGGTAAAAGGAGCCGTTGCCAAAGCGCGATCCTGTGCACGACGCAGACGTACGGAAGATACCATCTTCATGGCCTTCGTAATCTGTTGAGTATTCGTTACGGACTTAATCCGTCTGTTTATCTCGCGTGCACTCGGCATAAACTATTCCTCCTCTTTAACGAGTTCATGGTCGGCGCCGAACAATTTAATAAATTCTTCAACCGCCTTCTTGAGGATAGCTTCATCTTCTTCACCGAGTTGCTTCGTGTCTTTAATGTGGCTGCCCACATCGGGATACTGAGCATGCATGAACTTGATGAATTTTTCTTCAAATTCCGCAACGTCTTCAACCTTAATCGGCATGAGATAGCCTTTTACGGCTAAGTAAATCTGCATAACCTGGTCTTCAACAGCCATCGGCTGGTACTGAGGTTGTACGAGCATCTGCATCGTCCGTTCGCCTCTGTCGATTTGAGCCTTCGTACTCTTATCGAGGTCGGATCCGAACTGTGCGAAAGCCGCCAATTCACGATACTGTGCCAAGTCCAAACGCAAGGTGCCGGCAATTTTCTTCATGGCTTTAATCTGAGCCGAACCGCCTACACGAGATACGGACAGACCGACGTTAATAGCCGGACGCACACCGGAGTTAAATAATTCCGTTTCCAAGAAAATCTGTCCATCCGTAATAGAAATAACGTTTGTCGGAATATAAGCCGAAACGTCGCCTGCCAATGTTTCGATAATAGGCAAAGCCGTAATCGAACCGCCACCCAATTCATCGGACAGCTTGGCAGCACGTTCCAAAAGACGCGAATGTAAATAAAATACGTCGCCGGGGTATGCTTCACGTCCGGGCGGACGACGTAATAACAACGACATGGCACGGTATGCCTGAGCATGTTTGGACAAATCGTCATATACGCACAGTACATCTTTGCCCTGGGCCATGAAGTATTCACCCATGGATACGCCGGCATAAGGAGCCAAGTATTGAAGCGGTGCCCCGTCGGAAGCCGTTGCGGCAACGACAATGGTATACGCCATAGCGCCGTGTTCTTCGAGAGTGCGAACTACACGAGCTACCGTAGATGCCTTCTGACCGATGGCAACATAGATACAAATAACGCCGCTATCCTTCTGATTGATAATCGTATCGATGGCAATAGCCGTTTTACCCGTACCGCGGTCACCGATAATCAATTCACGTTGGCCTCGACCGATAGGAACCATCGAGTCGATAGCTTTAATCCCTGTCTGCAAAGGTACCTTTACAGGTTGGCGGTCGGCAATACCCGACGCCTGGACTTCAATACGACGCGTTTCTTTCGTCTGAATGTCGCCTTTGCCGTCAATAGGAGCCCCCAGGGGATTTACGACACGGCCGATCATACCGTCACCTACAGGAACGCTCATAACGCGACCTGTACGACGAACCGTATCGCCTTCTTTAATCAAGTCGTCTTCACCGAGCAATACGGCGCCGACATTATCTTCTTCCAAGTTTAAGGCTAAGCCATATACATTGTGAGGTAATTCCAATAATTCCCCGGACATGGCCTTATCCAAACCGTAAATATGAGCGATGCCGTCACCGACTTCAAGGACCGTACCGACGTCGTCCACATTCGTTTCGACATTATAGTCTTCGATTTGTTTTCTGATTATAGCCGTAATTTCTTCAGGCTTCATGTTCATTTCTAGTCCGTCACCTCGTTTGCTACACTGCCTTGCAATAAGGCGTGTTCCATATTCCGGATTTGTCGTTTCAAGCTGCCGTCAATAACCTGATCGCCGATTTGTATAACGACGCCGCCCAAGATAGACGGGTCCGTATAGTACATCGGTTCGATTTTCTTTCCGGTCATAGTTTCCAGCTTCTTCACGAGTGCCGTTTCTTCTTCCGCTGTTAGCGGCTTAATGACACGTATTTTGGCCACTTCAATATTCTGTGCGGCCCGAGCCAAATCGATAAAGTTTTCCACAGCTTCCGTAATTGCCGCTTCCCGACGACGGTCTACCATAACGTAGAGAAATCGGCAAACAATGGATGAAACGGAAGAAGCAAAAATCTTTTCAAGCGTTTCTTTTTTGGCTTTCGCCGTAACCAGAGGATTGCCCAAAAACTTTCTGAGATCTTCGTTTTCACGCATTACCGTGCGGACCGTTTTCATATCCGCCAGTACGGTATCAAGCGAATTATCCGACTGAGCAATATCAAACATGGCCTGGCTGTATTTTGAGTATACGGATTCAGGTATCATAAGTGCCTACCTTGCGATCCGTTTCGCATCCATACGATCCATGCACTCTTTAATCAATTTGGAGTTCATGTCCGTATCCATATTTTTTTCCAGTAATTTTTCTGCCACAGCCATAGACAGGGAAACTACTTCTTGCCTCATTTCGCGAAGAGCGGCTTCACGTTCACTGACGATTTCGGCGTGTGCCAATTCCTTTTCGCGGGCAATTTGCGTACGGATAGCATCGAGTTGCGCCTGTCCTTCCGCTTCCGCCTGCTTAACGGCCTTATCGATAATCGCCTGCGCTTTTTCCTGAGCCGTTTGCAACTGTTGTTCGTAATCGGCTTTCAGTTTTTCTGCAGCCAAACGCGACTGTTCCGCATCGTTCAAGTCGGACGAAATCTTGTTTCTCCGTTCCTCCAGAACCTTCAACATCGGTTTATAAGCAAACTTGGCCAAAATAGCGACCAGAACAAAGAAGTTGAGGAATTGGAAAAGCAAAGTACCGTTTATACTGATCAATGGTATTCCCTCCCCGTTTCGGTAAGTAACACTTCTTTATTCAAATTAGAGTAAACTTACAAACGGATTGGCGAATACCAATACAATGGCGATAACGGCAGCGATAATAGGAATAGATTCAATCAAGCCGATAGAGATAAGCATGTTCGTAAGGAGCTTGCCGCCCATTTCAGGCTGACGTGCCGTACCTTCCAACATTTTCGAAGCCGCATTGCCGTCGGCAAGAGCCGCGCCCAAAGCTGCCAAACCAATACCCAAGCAAGCACCGAATGCCGAGAATGCCAAAACAATTGCCTTTTCCATAAGTTATAACCCTCCCAGATATGTAAAAATTTAATGTGATCCGTGGAACGACGGAGCTAAATAAGATGTTGTCAAAATAGTAAAGATAAATGCCTGGATTAAACCGATAACCAAGCTGAACACGAGCCAAATGAGCGGCACGCCTACAGGTACCAGTTCATACAGCACTTCCATCAAAATTTCACCGGCCAAAATATTACCGAAAAGACGGAATGACAAGGTCAACGGTTTTGTAAATTCTTCCATTAAGTTGATGGGGAAGAACAATACAAAAGGCTGGAAGAAATGTTTGAAATACTTTCCGGCACCCTGATTGCGAATATACAACGCATGTGTCAAAAACGATGCGACCAACGCCAATGCGACGGTCGTGTTTAAATCATTTGTAGGTGATGATAATACACCCGGATTCGGTAACAGACCGAATTCATTAGCAAAGAAAATGAACAAAAACATGGTTAAGAGAACAGATGTAACCTGACCGTATTTAGGTCCCAGGTTTTCTTTAAACTGTTCAAGTAAGGCTTCAACAATCATTTCCATGCCGTTTTGCATACCGCTCGGTACCAAGGCACGTCCCCGCGTCGCCAACAGTGTAACCACAATAACGATGGCGGCAACAATCCATGTCATCATCAAGGTGTCAATATTGACATTTAACCCTAACAACTGAACAACCGTATGATGCCCCGCGTGTAATTCCATAAGCTGCACCTCCCTTCCTACAAAATACGCTGTAACGCCTTGCCAAAAAGTTCACCGAAAATCAGTACTCTGTACATCATGACACCTGCCACAAAGGAGGAAATCCTGATTTGAGGAAATTGCAGTACAACGATAAGCACAAGCATAATCAACAACAGCCTCACTACTACGCCGCCGCGGATAAAGACCAAGGCTTGTTCGGCCGGCATACGTGCGGATTTCGCTAACCGACTGCTGAGCATTACGAAATACAACAGATTGACCAGGCTACCGATGATCCATCCGGAAATATACTCGCCCGCTCCGACCGCCCAAGCGGCAATAGCCCCCAGTACGGTGCCTACAGCAAGACGAATTACCGTTTTTTTAACATATAAAGTAAATACGTCCACCGGTCGTCCTTTCATTTCCCCTGTTCCTTGCCACGTTCATTCAAAGTCCCCGCTTTTTTATACAAAGTCCAAAACCCGGTAACGGAACCTAAGAGTGCAAATGCCATGAGCCCGAACGGACTTGTATTAAAATACGAATCCACAAAGCGTCCAATGAAAATACCGACAATAATGTTCACAAATAAAGTAAGGCCCAATGAACCGGCTACGGCTACGAGCTGCAATGTCGACATGCCGTCGCTTCTTTTTTGTGATTTTTTGCGGTCTTCCGTTGCTTGGCCCACGAATATTTACCCCTCACGGCAACTACAGTGAATACGGTAAGAATCAATGATTATATCCGCATCGATTGACCCCGTACCTGATGTATATTTTACTCTTCCATTTGATAAAATGCAACAAAGCCGAACGGACTTAGCCCTTTTTTTCTTAAGGTTTAAAAGTGTAAAGAGCACTAAAAAAGGCGACATTTTGTCGCCTTTTAATCATACTATTTGATTTGAATATTTATTCATTTTATTTAAATTCTTCAGGCCGTTCGGAGCATTCATTGTATACATACCGCACAGCTTGAACAATCCGTTCCGAAGCCCTTCCGTCACCATAGGGGTTGACGGCATTGCTCATGGCTTCATAAGCTTTTTTATCAGTCAATAGGCGTCTCGTCGTTTCATATACGACATCCACATTGGTACCGATAAGAGATACAGTTCCCGCTTTTACCGCTTCCGGTCGTTCCGTCGTATTTCTCAAAACGAGAACCGGTTTTCCCAAAGACGGAGCTTCTTCCTGAATACCGCCCGAATCGGTCAGCACCAGATAGCTGCGACTCATAAGGTTGGCAAAGGGTTCATAATCAAGCGGTTCAATGAGGTGGATTCTGTCTACCCCCGCCAGTTCTTCGTTAACGACCTGTCGAACAAGCGGGTTGCGATGTACGGGAAAAACGATTTCCGCATCGGGCGTTTCTTGTACGACCGAACGTAAAGCTTTATAAATATGTCGCATCGGCTCCCCTAGATTTTCCCGACGATGGGTGGTTAATAAGATAACTCGATGCTGTTCAAAGTCGATTTGGCGCAATTTCTCGTCATCAAACTCGTAGTCGGGACGAACGGTCTTCATTAAGGCGTCAATAACCGTATTTCCTGTTACATATATTTTTTCCGGGTTCACACCTTCACGTAAAAGATTGGCTTTAGCCGTTTCCGTCGGTGCAAAATGAAAAGACGCAATGGCTCCTGTGAGTTTACGATTCATTTCTTCGGGAAAAGGCGAATATATATCCCCCGTCCTCAATCCCGCTTCTACGTGACCGACTGCAGTCTGACTGTAGTAAGAAGCCAAAGCACCGGCAAAGGTCGTCGTCGTATCGCCGTGAACGAGAACCAGATCGGGCTTTTCTTTTTCCAAAACCTCTTTTAATCCGTTCATCGCCCGCGAGGTTATATCGTATAGAGTCTGCCCCTGCGACATAATATCCAAATCGTAATCGGGTTTGATTTTAAACAAATGCAACACTTGATCAAGCATTTGTCGATGTTGAGCCGTTACGGCCACGACCGTCTCGATTTCGTCCTGATGTTTTTTCAGTTCCAATACGACAGGAGCCATTTTTATGGCTTCCGGTCGAGTGCCGAATACGGTCATTACTTTAATCATGAAAGCGCCTCCTTAGACGTATACCCTTCTATTTTTTCATGCCGTTTGTGTTGTCGGAGCGCCGTAACACACCGATTCGACGGGCCGAATAAATAATAATAGCCAAGACGGCGATAACCGTAACAATACCGGTCTTATAGCTTACATTGGCAACGAAAATCGCAACAAATCCCAAAATCGCACTAACCATGTACATGCTGAGAACAGCTTGTTTCTGAGTCATCCCCAAAGCCAGTAAACGGTGATGCAAATGTCCTTTATCGGGCTGAAATATCGGAACGCCGCTCATTTTGCGACGCACAATAGCAAACAAAGTATCTAAAATAGGTACCCCTAAGGCGATGATAGGTACAATAAGAGCCACCGTTGCCGCCGTCTTGACAAGCCCCAGAACAGCCACAACCGCCATAGTATACCCCAGAAGCATGCTGCCCGTATCGCCCATAAATATTTTGGCGGGATTAAAGTTATATTGCAAAAATCCCAAGGCAGCTCCCGACATAGCCACTAAAATCATAGCCGGCAAATATTGATTCATACTGACAGCCATGAAAAACATGGAAATGGAAGCGATTACCGATACCCCTGCCGCCAAGCCGTCTAACCCGTCAATAAGATTTACCGTATTGGTAAATCCGACAATCCAAAAAATCGTAACCGGTACGGCCAACCATTCGGGAATGATTAAAATGGTTCCGAACGGATTGGTGACCCATTCGATCTGTACGCCGAAGGCCACGGGAATAGCTGCGGCAATAATCTGCCCGGTCAGCTTTACCTTAGCCGGTATATTCTTGATGTCGTCCCAAATCCCCAAGCACACAATAGCCGTAGCTCCTAATAAAAAGCCTAAAAATTCTTTATATACGGGCATGGAAAAAAGGACGGCCGCCATAAATCCGATAAATATGGCCAATCCGCCCAGACGGGGAATAATATGAGTATGCACCTTACGTGCTTCGGGCCGATCTACGGCACCGACACGAACGGCAAGCTTTTTCACGGCCGGAGTCAACGCGTATGAAACAATCAGACCGATAAAAAAAGGTACGAAATATGCCAGCACCGAACACGCCTACTTTCTTTTTATAATTGAAATGCCGTGCTTTCAGCAACGAACATTCAAAGAATACACTTCTGTCCACGGTCATTATAACACAAGTGTTTATTAAAATACCATAAGGCCGCCGCTTTTTATTTCTTGTCACGCAAAGCTTCGTCAATAAGTACCTTGCCTTCTTGCAAAAGACTCTCCGCCTCTTCATCGGATCGGTAACTTTCACTGTATAGCTTGTATAAATCTTCCGTTCCCGAAGGCCGTGCGGCGATCCAACCGTCAGCCGTACTGATTTTAATACCGCCTATAGAAAGATTTTCGTAAGCAGATCGGGTCTCAATGTCCGTAATAGTTGCGTCACCCAACTTGACAACCCCGATATCGGACTTGTCCAAAGCGGCAATACGTATTTTTTCTTCTTTCGATACGGCCGTATCACACCGTTTCGTATAAGTAGATCGACCCAATCGTTTACAAACTTTTTCATAATAAGAAAGAGGAGACAAGCCCGTAACGGCCTTTATTTCCGCTGCCAAGAGACACATAATGATGCCGTCTTTATCCGTCGTCCATACACTGCCGTCACGCTTTACAAACGAAGCGCCGGCACTCTCCTCTCCGGCAAAAAAGACCTTCTCTTCATACAAGAGGTCGGCAAAGTATTTAAACCCTACGGGGACTTCATATACATTGGCACGGAGTCCTTCGGCAACAACTTTCAGTAACTCTGTGGTTACGATGGTTTTACCGATACCCGTTTTGGCAAAGTCACGATGTGTTCCCAAATAATGAGCGCAAGCCGTCAAAAAGGCATTGGCTCCGATCATTCCTTCCGGACCGCAGACGACACCGAACCGATCATAATCGGGATCATTAGCCAACACCAGGTCGTATGAACGACCGTCTTTGATGACGCCGGCCATGACATAAGGTGATGAACAATCCATACGCACCTTACCGTCGGCATCATAAGTCATGAAGGTGAACCGCGGATCATAACTGTCATTAATAAAGTCGGCCTTAATATGATACTTTTCGCATACGGCATGCCAATAATTCATACCCGAGCCGCCGAGAGCATTGACCAGAATATGCAGATCCGCCCGGGCTATGGATTCCATATCGATAACCTGAGACAGTTCCTCTACATACAGCCCTTTATAGTCATAAGGAATGCAACTTCCCCCCTGGCGTTTTTCCGCTTCCGGCAAAGTATACCCGGTTTCCAGCAAGCGGTTTGCTTCTTTTTCTACGGCCTTTGTAATCGTACTGTTCGCCGGCCCGCCGCTTACGGGATTGTACTTAATACCGCCACAGTCCGGCGGATTATGAGACGGCGTTATGATAATACCGTCACCCCGCTTTTCCGAACGGTTTTCATTATAACGAAGAACGGCACGCGATACGGACGGTGTCGGTACAAAATCGCCTTCGCAATCCGTGCAGGCCGCAATCTGATTGTAAGCCAAGACATTCAAGGTCGTTTGATAAGCCAGTTGGGACAAATAGTGCGTATCCGCCCCTACAAATACGGGACCGGAAGCTCCGAAGCTTTGACGCAAATTGCAGATAGCCTGAACAACCGAGCCTACGTGTAAAGCCGTAAAGCTTCCGTCCGTAGCTTTACCGCGATGTCCCGATGTGCCGAAGGAAACCCGTTGAGCCGGTTCATCCATGCAGGGAATCGTTTTATTATAAGCTTCTTTTATTTCTTCTAAATCGGGATAATCACAGGCTCTCACCCGTTGTCCCGCCAAAGGATGTACAGACACGCTTTCCACAATCCTTTCATCTCGTTTCGACACGGTTATATAAGCCGTTTAAGGCTTACTATTCACCACATCTTATGGTAATATAAATATACTTGGTATTATATCAAATCACACCGTTCTGTAAAAGAAAGGACTGTACTATGAAATTTATCTCCTGGAACGTCAACGGGCTGCGTGCCGTTATGAAAAAGGGATTTCCCGAAATATTTAAAGAACTGGATGCGGA
>NZ_JAQCUN010000048.1:0-9012 GCF_027685385.1 Megasphaera sp. AF13-6AC | reverse complement strand
TCGATTAATTAGGAGGTTAAGCCATGATTCAGCAAGAAACGATGTTGAATGTTGCCGATAACACCGGTGCCAAAAAAGTTTTGTGCATCCAGGTCATGGGTGGCTCGTATCGCAAATACGGTAATATCGGTGATATCATCACTGCGACTGTTAAAGATGCAACACCCGGAGGCGTTGTCAAGAAAGGCGACGTTGTCAAGGCTGTTATAGTTCGTTCGAAAAAAGGATTACGTCGTGCCGACGGTTCGTACATTCGCTTCGATGAAAATGCAGCAGTCGTAATCAATGCAGATAAAAGCCCTAAGGGTACTCGTATATTCGGGCCGGTTGCCAGAGAGTTGCGTGAAAAAGATTTCATGAAGATCATCTCCTTGGCTCCGGAAGTATTATAACGGAGGAGGTGTTCTAATATGGGAAAAATGCACGTTAAAACCGGTGATACGGTAGTTATCATCGCAGGTAAAGATAAGGGCAAACAAGGCAAGGTCATTGCGGCATACCCGAAAAAAGACCGCGTTGTCGTAGAAGGCCTGAACCAAGTAAAACGCCATACGAAACCGAGTCAGAACAATCCTCAAGGCGGTATTATTACGAAGGAAGCTCCCATTCACGTTTCCAACGTTATGCTCGTCGATCCGGAAAGCGGCAAACCGACTCGCGTAAAAACGGTTACGCAGGCGGACGGAACGAAGGTACGTACGGCCGTAAAGAGCGGCAAAGCTATCTAATAAGAAGGGAGGGCCTTGAGAGTGTCCAGATTAAAAGACAAATACCTTTCCGAAGTAGTGAAAGGATTACAGGAAAAATACAACTACAAGAATGTCATGGAACTTCCGAAGGTAACTAAGGTCGTTATCAACATGGCAGTAGGCGAAGCTGTTACGAACTCCAAAGCGTTGGACGCAGCAGTCGGCGATATGACAATTATCTCCGGCCAGAAGCCTATCATTACGAAAGCAAAGAAATCCATTGCTGCATTCAAAGTTCGTGAAGGCATGAATTTGGGTTGCAAAGTCACGCTTCGCGGCGAACGGATGTATGAATTCCTCGATAAATTGATGAACTTGGCATTGCCCCGTGTACGTGACTTCCACGGTATCAGCGCAACGGGTTTTGACGGCCGCGGCAACTATACGCTCGGCTTGAAAGAACAGCTGATTTTCCCGGAAATCGAATATGACAAGATCGATAAAGCTCGCGGCATGGATATTACAATTGTAACGACAGCTAAGACCGACGAAGAAGGTCGCGACATGTTGACGTTAATGGGCATGCCTTTTGAAAAGCAATAATAAGGAGGAAATCATAGATGGCAAAGAAGTCGATGCTTGAACGCGAAAAGAAACGCGAAAAAATGGTAGCCAAATATGCGGCACTCCGTGCTGAATTAAAGGCTAAAGGCGACTACGAAGCACTTTCCCAGTTACCGGCAAACGCATCTCCCGTACGTCTGCACAATCGTTGCAAAGTAACGGGTCGCCCCCATGGCTACATGCGTAAATTCGGCATTAGTCGTATTACGTTCCGTGACTTGGCGTATAAAGGTCAAATTCCTGGCGTTCGTAAAGCCAGCTGGTAAGATAGAGACGAAGGGAGGTTTTTACACATGTCAATGTCCGATCCGATTGCGGATATGCTTACACGCATCCGTAATGCCAATTCGGCATATCACGAAAAGGTGGAAATGCCTGCTTCTACAGTTAAAGCTGCAGTGCTTAACATCTTGAAAGAAGAAGGCTTTGTTAAGAATTTTGAATCCGTTAACAACGGTAAAACTCTTAAAGTTACGTTGAAATACGGTTCCAATAAAGAAAAAGTAATCAGCGGCATTAAAAGAATTTCCAAACCCGGTTTACGAGTTTATGCTAAGAAGGAAGAACTTCCGCGTGTACTCGGCGGTTTGGGGATTGCCGTAATCTCTACGTCTCAAGGCGTAATGAGCGACAAAACGGCTCGTAAATTAGGTCTGGGCGGCGAAGTTATCGCCTACGTCTGGTAAATTTTGGAGGTGTCGATATGTCACGAGTAGGTAGAATGCCTATTGATATCCCGGCAGGCGTAACGGTTAAAATTGACGGTCCCGTTATTTCCGTCAAAGGACCGAAAGGTGAACTGACCCGTACGCTCCACCAGGATATGAAAGTTACAGTACAGGACAACGTTATTACAGTAGAACGTCCGTCTGAAGAAAAAAATCACCGTGCACTTCACGGTCTTACGAGAGCTCTCGTTGCCAATATGGTAACAGGCGTAACCGAAGGTTTCACGAAGAATCTTGAAATTGTCGGCGTCGGCTACAGAGCACAAATGAAGGGCAATAAGTTGGCTCTTACACTCGGTTTCTCGCATCCGCTTGAACTTGATGTTCCCGAAGGCGTTAAGGTTGAATGCCCCAGTGCTACGCAGATCGTAGTATCCGGTGCCAATAACGAACATGTCGGTGAATTTGCAGCGAAGATTCGCGGTTATCGTTTACCTGAACCGTATAAGGGCAAGGGTATTCGTTATGCAGGTGAACATGTACGTCGTAAAGCCGGTAAAGCCGGTACGAAGAAATAATAATTCGTTACTATAGAAAGGAGTGAATTCCTTGAAATCCAGTAAAAATGCGATTCGCGTAAAACGTCATTGGCGTTTACGTAAGCATATAAACGGGACGGCGGAACGCCCGCGTTTGAACGTATTCCGTAGCCTTAACAATATTTACGCTCAAGTAATTGACGATGTTAAGGGTGAAACATTGGTATCCGCCAGCACCTTGGACAAAGAATTGAAGGGCCAGGCTAGCGGCGGTAATAAAGCAGGTGCGGCACTGGTCGGTAAATTGGTTGCGGAACGTGCCGTTGCCAAAGGCATTACGACGGTTGTATTCGACCGCGGCGGGTATGTCTATCACGGTCGTGTAGCAGCGTTGGCCGACGCGGCACGCGAAGCAGGCTTGAAATTCTAATCAGGGAGGAAACAACACATGGCAAAAGTTGACCATACAGGTCTTGAGTTACAAGAAAACGTCGTATTCATCAACCGCGTTGCTAAAGTAGTTAAGGGCGGCCGCCGTTTTTCCTTCAGTGCGTTGGTAGTTGTCGGTGACGGCAACGGTCGTGTAGGCGCAGGATTAGGTAAAGCCGGCGAAGTTCCCGAAGCTATTCGCAAGGGTGTTGAAGATGCGAAAAAACATTTGGTTACAGTAAATCTTAAAAACGGTTCCATTCCGTATAAAACGACGGGTGTCTTCGGTGCAGGTAAGGTTATGTTGAAACCCGCTGCAGAAGGTACCGGCGTTATTGCAGGCGGCCCCGTTCGTGCCGTTCTGGAATTGGTCGGTGTACGTAATATCCTCACCAAGTCCCTCGGTTCTTCCAACCCCAACAACATGGTTCGTGCAACAATCGAAGGCTTGAGCCAGTTGAAGGACGTTAAAGAAGTGGCAGAACTCCGCGGTAAGACTGTAGAAGAAATTTACGGTTAATAAGGAGGGTACACATAATGGCACAAGTTAAAGTTACGCTCGTCCGCAGCTTGGCCGGCCGTCCGCAGGATCAGCGTGCGACCGTTACGGCTCTCGGCTTGCATAAAACGAACTCCAGCGTTGTCAAAGAAGCTACGCCTCAAATTAAGGGCATGCTTCATAAAGTACAGCACTTGATTAAAGTAGAAGAAATCTAATACAAAGGAGGTGCGCTGAATTGAAACTTCATGAAATGAGCATTATCCCCGGTTCCAAGAAGAAACGCAATCGTGTAGGTCGCGGTATCGGTTCCGGTAACGGCAAAACGGCCGGTAAAGGTATGAAAGGTCAGAATTCCCGTAGCGGCGGCGGTGTACGTCCGGGGTTTGAAGGCGGCCAGATGCCTTTGTATCGTTTACTTCCGAAGCGCGGTTTCAAAAATGTTTGGGGCAAGGAATATGCGGAAGTTAACGTAGCAACATTGAATCGCTTTGAAGACGGAACGACGGTTGATCCGGTCGCTCTCGTTGAAGCCGGCATTTTGAAAAATGTCCGCGACGGCGTTCGTATCCTGGGTA
Organism: Megasphaera sp. AF13-6AC; assembly: GCF_027685385.1. Classification (NCBI taxonomy): domain Bacteria; kingdom Bacillati; phylum Bacillota; class Negativicutes; order Veillonellales; family Veillonellaceae; genus Megasphaera; species Megasphaera sp. AF13-6AC. The sequence goes on along the minus strand of NZ_JAQCUN010000048.1, from coordinate 4,986 downwards.
ACGGTGAATTGGAAAGAAAACTTACCGTCGTAGCTCAGGGCTTTACCAAGTCTGCACAGCAGAAAATCGAAGCAGCCGGTGGTAAAGTAGAGGTGATTTAAGGTGTTAGAAAGTATTCAGAACGTTCTGAACGTTCCCGAATTCCGTAAACGTGCAGTATTCACCTTAATCATGTTTATTATTTTCAGGCTCGGGGTGCACATTCCCGTGCCGGGCGTTGATGCAGCGGCTATTGAAGGCCTCTTCAACAGCGGTAATCTCTTCGGCTTGTTGGACTTGTTCTCAGGCGGTGCTCTTTCCAAGTTCTCCGTACTGGCAATGAGTATTACGCCGTATATCAATGCGTCAATTATTATGCAGCTTTTAACGGCCGTCGTTCCCACTTTTGAACAGTGGTCCAAGGACAATCAGGACGGACGTGATAAAATTCAGAAAGTTACTCGTTACGGAACGGTTCTTCTCGGCTTTATTCAGGCCTTTGCCATGAGTTATGCCTTGAAGGTCAACAATGCCCTAATTGATAACAGCTGGACGACAGTGCTTATGGTTGCCGTTATTCTTACGGCAGGCACGTGCTTCCTCATGTGGCTCGGTGATCAGATTACGGCAGGCGGTATCGGTAACGGTATTTCGCTGATTATTTTCGCCGGTATCGTGGCTCGCTTCCCGAACGGCGTAAATACGCTGTATCAATACGTGCAGGCAGGAACGATTAACATCTTCCAGGCGGCACTGTTTGCCTTAATCGCACTGTTCATGATCGTCATCGTCGTTGAGGTTACTCAAGGGCAAAGACGTGTAAACGTACAGTATGCGAAACGTGTAGTAGGCCGTAAAATGTACGGCGGTCATTCGACGCACATTCCGTTAAAGGTCAATCAGGCCGGCGTTATTCCCATCATCTTCGCTTCATCGGTGTTGATGTTCCCGATTACGATTGCTCAGTTCATTCAGAATGATACGATTCAATGGCTGGCACAGGTCTTCGGTTGGGGGACGTTGGCTAATACGGTGGCTTATGCCGTGCTTATCATCTTCTTCACCTACTTCTATACGGCTATTTCTTTGAACATCCCGCAGATGACGGAGAATATGCAGAAGTATGGCGGGTTTATTCCCGGTATTCGTCCGGGCGAACCGACAGCACGGTATATTGACAGAATTATGACACGCATTACCTTGGCAGGTGCTTTTTTCCTCGCTTTTGTAGCAATCTTACCGAATTTTATCGGTTGGATTACGGGAATTCAAGGCGTCTACTTCGGCGGTACGGCAGTGCTTATCGTCGTCGGTGTTGCCATCGATACGATGAAACAGGCCGAATCGTTGGTACTCAATAAGCAGTACCAAGGCTTTGTGAAATAATAAGGAGGCAGTTTGAGTGTATATTCTCTTAATGGGCCCTCCGGGTGCCGGTAAAGGCACACAGGCCGAACGATTGATTGAAAAGTACGGCATTCCTCAAATTTCCACAGGCGATATGTTCCGTGCAGCAGTTAAGGAACAAACACCTTTGGGATTGGAAGCCAAAAAATATATGGATAACGGTCAGTTAGTTCCTGATGCCGTTACCATCGGTATTGTCAGAGAACGATTAGCCAAAGACGATTGCAAGAAAGGGTTTATCCTTGACGGATTCCCGCGTACGACGTCGCAGGCCGTATCTCTTGACGCTATCTTGCGTGATCTCGGTATTAAGTTGGACGGGGTCATCAATATTGCCGTTCCTGATGAAGAATTGGTTCGTCGTACGACGGGTCGACTCATTTGCCGCAGTTGCGGTGCAACCTACCACTTGACTTCGAAACCGCCTAAGGAAAACGGCGTTTGTGATAAGGACGGCGGCGAATTGTATCAGCGCGATGACGACAAAATGGAAACGGTTAAGAAACGTCTTGCCGTATATGCGGCACAAACCAAACCGTTGATCGACTACTATAAGAGTTCAAATTTGTATATCGAAGTAGACGGTCAACAGGATATGGATTCCGTCTTCAACGCCATTGTAGCGAGTCTTGAAAAGGGCAAGTAACATGATTATTTTAAAGTCTAACCGCGAAATTGAGTATATTCGTGCAGCCGGAAGAATTACGGCAGACGCACTGATGCTCATGCGCGAACTTGCCGTGCCGGGTGTGACGACACAAGAAATGGACCGCCGTTGTGAAGAATATATTCGCAGTCAGGGTGCTTTTCCCAGCTGTAAGGGATACTACGGATTCCCGGCGACCATTTGTGCCAGCGTGAATGAAGAAGTCGTTCACGGTATTCCCGGTCATAGAAAATTACACGACGGTGATATTATCAGCGTCGATTTGGTTGTAAACAAAGACGGCTATCACGGTGATTCAACGATTACGATTCCTGTCGGCGATGTAGCGCCTGATACTCTCAAGTTATTACAGGTTACGGAAGAATGTCTGTATAAGGGCATTGAACAAGCTGTAGCCGGCAAACACATGGGAGATCTCGGCCATGCCGTTCAGGCTCATGCCGAATCGTTCGGATACGGAGTGGTCCGCGATTATGTGGGTCACGGTATCGGAACGGATATGCATGAAGCCCCGGAAGTACCGAATTACGGTCGACCGGGCCACGGCATTGTCTTGGAAGAAGGGATGGTCTTGGCCATTGAACCGATGATTGCCATGGGTACTGAAAAGGTACGCCAGCTTGATAACGGTTGGACCGTTATTACGCAGGACAAGAAACCGGCCGCCCATTTTGAGCATACCGTTGCCATTACCGATCACGGTCCGGAAATCCTGACCTTACCGTCATAATGGACACGGTTCGTATTCCTGTCGGAATGACGGTTCTCAGTCTGGCAGGTAAAGATAAAGGAAGGGTGTATGCGGTTATCGGTACGGCTCAAGGGCCGTACGTGTACGTTGCCGACGGAAGGAAATATCCGAAAAGCGACTGCAAGAAGAAAAACTGCCGTCACTTACGGCCTTTGGGACCGAGTGCAAATCCCGACGCCTGTCGCGATGACTTGCACATACGTGAACTGGTAAAAAAAGGACAACGGAACATGACCGGGGAGGGTTAATACATGTCGAAGGAAGATGTTATTGAAGTTGAAGGCGTAGTTGTTGAAGCTTTACCGAACGCCATGTTTAAGGTAAAATTGGAAAACGACCACATTATTTTGGCTCACGTTTCCGGTAAGATGCGTATGAATTTTATCCGTATTCTGCCCGGTGACAGAGTCACCATGGAGCTTACGCCCTATGACTTGAGTCGCGGTCGTATTACATATCGCTTCAAGTAACTTTGCGTAGGAGGTAAATATGAAGGTAAAACCGTCAGTAAAAAAGATTTGCGATAAATGCAAAATCATTAAGCGCAAAGGCCGTGTAATGGTTATTTGCGAAAACCCGAAACATAAACAAAAACAAGGTTAATAGTCCGGAGGTGAAATATTAGATGGCACGTATAGCCGGCGTGGATTTACCGCGCGACAAACGAGTTGAAATTGGTTTAACATACATTTACGGTATCGGTCTTTCCTCTTCCCAGGAAATTCTTGCTAAAACGGGTATCAATCCGGATACACGCGTTCGCGATTTGACGGAAGACGAAGTACAGAAGATTCGTGAAACAATCGGTGAAGAATACAAGGTTGAAGGCGACCTCCGTCGTGAAACGGCATTGAACATTAAACGCCTTATTGAAGTAAACTCCTATCGCGGCAAACGTCATCGTTCGGGTCTGCCCCTTCGCGGTCAGCGCACGAAGACGAATGCTCGTACTCGTAAAGGTCCGAGAAAAGCGATTGCAGGTAAGAAGAAATAATATTTAAGTAAGGAGGGACACGATTTTGGCTAAGAACAATGTAAGAAGCAACAAAAGAAAAGAAAAGAAGCACGTAGAATCCGGTGCAGCTCATATCCGTTCTACATTCAATAATACGATCGTTACGATCAGCGATACAAAGGGCAACGCTCTTTCTTGGGCAAGTGCCGGCGGCCTCGGTTTCCGCGGTTCCCGTAAAAGCACTCCCTTTGCTGCACAGATGGCTGCTGAACAGGCTGCAAAAGCCGCTATGGAACACGGCCTTCGTCAGGTAGAAGTATTCGTAAAAGGCCCCGGTTCCGGACGTGAAGCCGCAATTCGCGCATTGCAGGCAGCTGGATTAGAAGTTAATTCCATTAAAGACGTTACCCCTATTCCGCATAACGGTTGCCGCCCGCCTAAACGGAGACGTGTATAATCAATAGCCCTTAGGCGATTGATTTTGATTCTGGAACGGGAGGATTTTCCACAATGAGTAATGACAATATCTTTAAAGTGACATCCGACATGCTTGACGGAGACGGAACGTTTGGAAAATTCGTATGCAAACCTCTTGATCGGGGTTATGGAATCACCTTGGGGAACAGCTTACGGCGCATTCTTTTATCGTCATTGGAAGGCGTAGCCATTACGTCCATTAAGATTGACGGTATTCTTCATGAATTTACGACCATCCCCGGCGTACGGGAAGATGTTTCGGAAATCATTTTGAACTTAAAACAGGTTCGAATGAAATTCCATAAGGAAGATCAGATGGAAGCGGATATTATTGTAGATATCTCCGGAGAATGCGATTTTACGGCAGCGGACCTCAACGTAAACTCAGACATAGAAATTTTAAACCCGACCCTTCATATAGCGACACTCGATGAAGATGCGCATATTCGTATGCAGTGCCATATCGAACGGGGTAAGGGCTATGTGCCCTCGACGAAGAACAAGAAGGATACGGACGTCATCGGCGTTATTCCTATCGACTCTATTTTCTCCCCTATTTTGCGGGCTAAGTATGAAGTTGGTAATGTTCGGGTAGGCAACGAAATGGATTATGATTCGTTGACCATGGAAGTTTTGACGGACGGCAGCCTTACGGCAGAAGATGCTATGGCGGAATCGGCCAGCATTTTGTCGTCCTACTTGGAAAAAATCAAACAACTGGCTGCTCCGGGTCGAAACTTGCAACAAGGT
>NZ_JAQCUN010000047.1:0-9348 GCF_027685385.1 Megasphaera sp. AF13-6AC | reverse complement strand
ATGTAGGCTTGGCTATTTTATTCATCGTTGCCTTTGATTGGGGAGTTCCGGGTTCGGCGATAGCTCTTGTCGTGTCGCAGGGAATTGCCGCTTTTTTATGTCTCTTTTACATGCGCATTAAGTTCCCCTTTTTACGACTTTCACGAGAAGACTGGCGCTTTGATTCGGCCTTTGCCAAAGAACACTTGAAGGTGGGTATGCCCATGGCTCTACAATTCTCTATTATTACGTTGGGGATTATTGTCGTTCAGGCCGTATGCAATACTTTTGAAGCTGAAACGATAGCCGCTTTTATTTCGGCTACGCGTATTGAACAAGTGGCTATGCAACCCATGATTTCCTTCGGTATCGCCATGGCCGTCTATACGGCTCAGAATTACGGTGCTCGTAAGTTCGACCGCATTCGTAAGGGCGTGCGTCAATGTTCGCTTCTGTCATTCGGTTTATGTGTGTGTGCCGTTGCCTTAATGTACTTTTTCGGCATTGAAATTATTTCCGGCTTTACGACCGATCCGGATCAGTTCCTTCTCGATCAAGCGGCCTTGTATTTGTTGTTTACCGTACCGTTTTACTTTTTTCTGGGACAGCTTTTTGTGTATCGTAATGCACTGCAAGGAATGGGAATTGCTATTGTTCCCTTATTGAGCAGTATTTTAGAACTCGTCATTCGTAGCGGTTCCGCTTTGCTTTTGGCGGATAAGTGGGGCTATCCCGGCTTGTGTGCTGCCAGCCCTGTTTGCTGGGTGGCGGCTTGCCTGTTTACGACAGGATGTTATTTCTATTTCAGTAGACGGCTGTTTGTTGAGAAATAAGAAGGTGTAAGGCATGAAATACGTAATCGCTTCGGATCTTCACGGATCCGCTTTATATACCAAAAGACTCTTGGAGTCTGTAGAAAGAGAAGAGGCTGACCGGTTGTTACTTTTGGGAGATTTACTTTATCACGGACCGCGTAATGAATTACCGACAGGTTATGACCCGAAGGAAACGGCCGGATTATTGAATAAAAAGAAGAATATGATTTTTGCCGTTCGCGGCAACTGTGAGGCCGAGGTGGATCAGCAGGTTTTGGAATTTCCCGTCATGGCGGACTATGCCGTTTTTGTTGAAGGATCTGTTAAAGTTTTTGCGACTCACGGGCATCTGTATAATGAAAATCATATACCGCCATTGACTGAAGATTTTATTTTTTTGCACGGCCATACGCATATACCCCGGTGTGAACGACACGGCGGTCTTTTGTATATGAATCCCGGGTCAGTATCCATTCCCAAGGGAGGCAGCGAGCGATCTTATATACTTTGGAATGAAGATGAATTTACGTTGAAGACACTCGAAGGCACCATCTTGGCACAGTATATGAAAAAATAGGTAAAGCGAAGAATGGATACGTACATTCCGGGCTTTAAATGTATGGTACAATAGCAATACTCGGAAAAAACTATTTTCAGTATTCGCATAAATGCTGTAAAAACGGCAGAGAGAAGGTTAAGTTTTATGAAAATCATTGACGCACATTTTCATTTCGCCTCGTTTCCGGGGTTTGACGAATTGGCTGTTACGGCAGGCCATGAAAATACGGCGGACAATTTACGCAGGTCTTATGCAAATACGGGAATTGTACACGGCATTGTTATGTCAAACGTGTCTCTCGACCCGAAAGATCACCACTATCCCCAATTTATGAGTTATTGTATCGGTCTGGATCGATTTGATACGGATAACCGTTCCATAGCAGAGCAAGCCGCTTTAGTAGAAGAAAATTTAAAACGGCCCGAATGTGTGGGTATTAAACTATATCCCGGATATAATCATTTTTATGTTTATGAAGATCGACTTAAGCCTTTTTACGACTTGGCTGTAAAATATGATAAACCGGTGGCTATTCATACGGGTCTGACGGCGACGGAGCGAGGACTCTTGAAATACAGCCATCCGTTCACCCTTGACGAAGCGGCCGTTAAGTATAATAAGGTTCGATTTGTCATGTGTCATATCGGCAATCCGTTTCTTGCCGATGCCATTGCCGTAATGGAAAAAAATCCGAATGTCTCAGCCGATTTATCAGGCTTACTGGAAGGGAAAATACCTGATTTTGATAGGTTCTTATACGAAAAATACGGGTATATACGTCGTCTTTATGATCTTTTTTCTTATATCGGTTGTTATGAACGATTTATGTTCGGTACCGATTGGCCTTTAGCCAATTTACTGGACTATGTTAATTTCGTTAAAGTCATCATTCCCAGAAGTGCTTGGGACGATGTGTTCTATAATAATGCTGTGCAGACGTACGGATTGAAGTTGTAAGCGAACTGTGGCGAGAACGTATGGCGGAGGTATATATGAAACGCAGGAGAAAATATTATGTTCTGTTAGTAGCAGCCGTTTTAACAGTAACCTTTGTTTCAGGTTGCGGTCATAAGGAAGAGGCACAAAAGCCCCGATTGGTGAAAACCGTAGTTGTAGGAGATGGGCAGGCACAAGACGGGGCTCAATATACGGGGACGGTCAAGGGTCGCTATGAGAGTCATATGGCCTTTCAAATCGGCGGACGCATAACGACTAAAAATGTTCAGTTAGGTTCTGTCGTCCATGCGGGAGACGTATTGATGACTGTCAATCCTCAAGATGCACAGCAAGGAGTAAACCGTTCTCAAGCTGCATTGAGTGCTGCACAATCACAATTGGATTTGGCACGGGTCAATTTGGAACGATATGAATCTTTATACGCGCAGGATGCGGTCAGTGCGGCTACACTTGACCAGTATCGTAACGCCTATGATCAGGCGGCGGCTCAGTACAATCAGGCGGCAGCGGCTGCAGCTACATCGGAAAACAGCCTTTCTTATACGAGCCTTACGGCTGATGCGGATGGAGTTATTGCTGCCGTATCGGCCGAACCGGGGCAGGTTGTAGCTGCCGGACAGACTGTTCTGACCTTGGTAAAAGGCGGCGATATGGAGGTTTCCTTTAATGTACCGGAAAACAGAATTAAGGATTTTTCCGTAGGTAAGAACGTCAGTGTATCTTTCTGGGCCCTCGGTAAGATGACCGTTACGGCCACTGTAAGGGAAGTCGCCGCTGTAGCCGATCCGGCTACGCGTACGTATAAGGTTACCGTAACCTTACCGTCAGACGTGCCGGGGGTACAGTTGGGAATGACCGCCACGGTTACGGATAATAAGGCAGTCGGTAGCGGTACGGATTGTGTCTTGCCGCTATCGGCCATCTATCAGACCGGCAATACGCCTCAGGTGTGGGTTGTCGGTAAGGACCATACTGTTTCTCTGCAAAACGTAAGTGTCGAAGCCTTTGATGATAATCGTGTGTCGGTTAAGGGGCTTAAGAACGGAGATCTGGTTGTTACGGCCGGTGTTCAGCTTTTGTCGAACGGTCAGGTCGTGCGAACGGAAGGTGACGAATAATGCGTAACCTGACGGAATTGTCTCTGAAAAATAAGACCTTGGTTTGGTACTTTATTGTCGTCATCGCGTTGGCAGGTGTTTTTTCATACATGAAGTTGGGGCGTATGGAAGATCCGGCTTATACGGTGCGAAAGATGGTTGTAACCGTTGCCTGGCCGGGAGCGACAGCTCAACAAATGGAAGAACAGGTTACGGATAAATTGGAGAAAAAGCTTCAAGACACCCCGCATCTTGACTATATTCGAAGCTATTCCAAACCGGGGCGAGCCGTTATATTCGTTAATTTGGACGATGAAATAGATTCGACTCGGGTCCGGTCCGTTTGGCAAGAAGTACGTAACTTGGCGGACGATACGAAACGTACCTTACCTGAAGGTGTATACGGACCGTACTATAACGACCATTTCGACGATGTATACGGTTCCGTATATGCTGTAACGGGAGACGGGTATTCATACGAAGAATTGCGACAAAAAGCCGAAATACTTCGTCGAGAAATGCTTAATGTCCCCGATGTGGGGAAGGCTGAAATTGTCGGGGAACAGTCGGAAAAGGTTTACATAGAAATAGAAAATGCAAAACTGGCATCCTTAGGTATTTCCCCTACAACTATATCCGAGGCGGTTAAAGGACAAAATGCGGTGACGCCGACGGGTATGATTGATACGAAAACGGATAACGTGTATTTGCGTCTTACAGGAACCTTTGACGACATAGATGCCGTTCGAAATCTGCCTGTTAAGGGCGGAAATGCGATTTTCCGTCTCGGCGATATTGCTAAAGTGGAGCGAAAGTACACGGAGCCGGCAGACCCGAAAATGTTCTTTGACGGCAAGCCGGCTATAGGCGTAGCTGTTTCCATGAAGGATGGCGGCAATATCCTGACCCTGGGTGAAAATTTGAGCCGGGTTGTAAAGTCCGTAGGAGACGACTTACCGGCAGGTCTGGAAATTCAGCAAGTATCGGATCAGCCGGCTGTAGTTAAAGACTCTATCAGTGATTTTGTCGGCACTTTGAGAGAGGCGATTATTATCGTCCTTATTGTCAGCTTCCTCAGCTTGGGCTTGCGTACGGGTATGGTTGTCGCTTTTTGTATTCCTTTGGTGCTTACCGGGGTATTTTGCATCATGGAGATTGCCGGCATTGATTTACACAAAGTTTCATTAGGAGCTTTAATCATCGCTCTCGGCTTATTGGTTGACGATGCGATCATTGCCGTGGAAATGATGAGTGTCCAATTGGAGGCGGGGAAGTCCCGTATGGAAGCGGCGTGTGCTGCTTTTAGAGAGACGGCTAAACCTATGCTGACGGGAACTCTCGTCACTTGTGCCGGATTTATTCCCGTAGCCTTTTCCGAAGGTGCGGCTGCGGAATTTTGTAAGGCCCTCTTTCCGGTGATTACGGCATCTCTTGTTATCTCGTGGATTGTATCCGTCATGGTGGCGCCTTTGTTCGGGTATTATTTGATTAAAGTTAAGGATAAGGCGGGCGAAGCGGATAAGCCTTCCATGTATGATAATCGCTTCTACCGTACATTTAGACATGTTTTGCAAATCTTTCTTACTCATAGAAAAACGGTTCTTTTGGGGACATCTGCCGTATTCATCTTATCATGCGGCTTGCTGACTTTTGTACCGCAAGAGTTTTTCCCGCCGTCATTACGTCCTGAAATTATAGTTGAAATGACCTTACCCGAAGGATCGTCCATAGCGGCGACGGAGAAGGAAGCTAAAAAGTTTGCCGCTTTTTTAGATAAGCAAGAGGGGCTGATAAAAGACTATTCCTTCTATGTAGGGGAAGGAGCCCCGCGCTTTGTTCTAACGACAGAACCCGTGCTGCCTGCAAGCAACTATGCACAGTTTGTTGTCGTTGCCGCTGATACTGAGAGTCGGAAAGAGTTGGCAGGGCGAGTAAAAAAGGAACTGGCCGATCATGAACCGAATGTGCGCAGTAATATTAAGTATATTCAAACGGGACCGCCGTCGGACTATCCCGTTATGCTGCGCTTATCGGGGCAGAATATAGATAAGGTTAAGACTTATGCGCAAAAAGTTGCCGATATATTGCGCCAAGATTCGAATTTAACGGATGTTCATCTTGATTGGGAGCAAAAGAGCAAAATCGTGAAAGTCGATTTGGATCAGAACAAACTGCGTTATTTGGGTATTTCCGGTGCCGATATATCGAAAACGCTTTATACGGAGTTGAGCGGGGCGACCATTGCCGAATACTATGCAGGAGATAAGACAATCGGTATTCAGTTGCGTCTCGATCCGAACAGCCGTAGTGACTTGGCAAGAGTAAAAGATGTGGTTATTCCTACACCTAACGGATATGTGCCTTTGGAACAGATAGGTAAGCTTTCGTACAGTGCCGAAGACGGAACTATTTGGCGTCGTAATTTAAAACCGACCATTCTCATTGAGGCCGATACTCTTTCCGGAACGGCTAATAATGCGACCAAACGGGCATATGACGAAGCGTCGGCGGTTAGCGAGTCGCTACCTTTCGGCTATAAGTTGGAAAAAGACGGAGCCCTGGAAAATAGCGAAAAATCATTAAAATATTTATTGGCTCCCGTGCCGGTCATGATTTTTATCATTATGACGCTTCTCATGTTCCAGCTTCGCAATATTAAGAAAACGGCTCTTACACTGATAACGGCTCCGCTTGGAATTATCGGTGTTTCTCTGGGTATGCTTTTATTTAATGAATCTCTCGGCTTCGTAGCCTACTTGGGGATTTTAGCCTTAGGCGGTATGATTATTCGCAATTCGGTCATTCTGATCGATCAGATTCAAAAACATGAGGCAGCCGGAGAGTCACCGTGGGATGCTATCGTAGATTCGGCGATTATGCGTTTTCGGCCGATTATGTTGACGGCGGCAGCTGCTATATTGGGTATGGTGCCTTTAATGAGAAGTGCTTTTTGGGGACCTATGGCTACGGCCATTGCGTCCGGACTTTTAGTAGCCACCATCCTGACCCTTTTGGTACTGCCTGTCATGTATGCCTCCGTTTACAAAATAAACAAGGACTCGAAAAAGGAATAAGGTAAGTGAAAATGCGGTATCGCCTTATGGGAGGGATACCGCATTTTTCGCCGAAAATCGCCGCTTGTAACGGCTGAATGTATTCACGGTCAGCCCTCTTTGTGGTAAAATAAATAACGACTGTAATTATTGTAGGAAGGAATCGATTATGGCGTCTATTTTTTCGCCCTTAACTAAAAATATAGGCATAGATTTGGGTACTTGTACGACACAAGTATACGTGGAAGGCCGCGGTATTGTTCTTTCCGAACCGTCCGTTATTGCCACGGACGAGCGGAACCAGAAGGTAGTAGCTGTCGGACGGAATGCGGAAAACTTACTGATTCAGTCTCCGGAAGTCGTGAAGATTCACAGACCTCTCGTAAACGGAGTTATTGCCGACTATTCGGTAACCAGTACACTTTTAAATTATATCCTGAGTCGAGCTGTGCGCACGGTACAGCGTGTACGGGTTAATCTCGGGGTTCCGGCCATTGCCTCGGATGTGGAAAAAAGAGCCGTACTGGAAGCTTTGTACAGAGCGGGAGCCAAGGAAACGAGCTTGATTGAAACGGGAGCGGCGGCCGCTATCGGTGCCGGGCTTCCCGTCTTGGAGCCTACCGGCAGTATGGTCGTTGATATTGGCGGCGGTACGACAAATGCAGCGGTCCTTTCTTTGGGCGGTATTGTCGTATCCGAAGCGATTCATACGGGCAGTATTGAACTGGATGAAACATTGCGTGATTATTTACGAATGAAATACGCTGTCGTTACGGACGATGCAACGGTAGAAGAAATGAAGATTTATAACGGCTCTGCTATTTTGCCCATAGAAGACAGACATTTTTATTTTACAGGCCGTGGTTTGGATGACGGGTTGGAACGGGAAGTGTCTTTAAAATCCAGTGAGATTTATGAAGTCATGGGGCGGCCTCTGCTGAAGATTATTGAATTGATTCGGCGTACCTTAAAGGAAACGCCGCCCGAGTTGGCAGCCGATATTATGGAGCAGGGGATTGTCCTCACCGGCGGAGGCTCTTTGCTGAAGGGGCTTGACCAGTTGGTGGCCCAGGAAACGGGTGTACCCGTTATGGTGGCGGCTGAACCGGAAACGGCAGTAGCTAAGGGTGCCTACACGGCATTAAAAAACAGGCAGAAATTCGATTCGTTAATTCAAGGTGTTCAGACCATTTATAAAAGGAGATTTTAACATTGTTTTCCTTCGGTAAGAGAAGCGTTATTGCCGCTTTCGCCTTATTTTTAATAATAGGGGTTGTCGGTTGGGCTTGGCGCAGCCATAATTCCATTCCCTATGTAACGTCACCGTTGCAGACTGTAGTCACGCCTTTGGAAGAAGGGGTGTCGTGGATTGCCGATCGAATTTCTTCAATCAGCCGCATTATAGATATCAGTATGAAAAATCGTATTGAATGGGAGCAATTGGAAAAGGAAAATGCCGACCTGCGTGAAAAAACGGTGGATTATGATGAAATTACGGCGGAAAATACGAGATTGCGTAAACTTCTCGGTTTCCGTGAAGCTCATAAAAATTTGCAGCTCGTAGCGGGCCCTGTTATTTCTCGCGATTACGGTACTTGGACTAATACGATGATTATCGGTGTCGGTGAAAACGAAGGGATTAAAGAAAATATGGCCGTTATCACGCCTGACGGCGTTGTAGGTTTTATCAGCGATGTTTTTCCCTCATCGGCAAGAGTCCAGCTTTTAACGGATCCGAGGACGAGTATAGGTGCTATTGTGCAAAGAGCCGAATCGCGAGTTGCGTCGGTAGTCCGAGGTAACGGCAATATGCCGACAGAGCCCCAATTCGTCAATATTGCCAAAGATGCGGATATTCTGGAAGGGGACAACCTCGTCACGTCCGGTTTCGGTACCATTTATCCTAAAGGGTTGTACGTAGGCAAAATCGTATCCGTTCATTCCGATGATTCGGATTTTGTAAAATATGCGGTTATTCAGCCTGGTGTCGATTTTTCCAAACTGGAGGAAGTCTTTGTCATTACCGGTACGACCGGTAACGGCGATTACGATAAACCGGGTGTAGCCCCTAAACTCGTCCCTCAAACGCAGCGTGACAAGGTGGAAGGTGTTAAGGGAGCGGCGGCGCTATGAGAAAGACATATTGTATTATTACGGCTCTTATCGTCTTTATTTTGCAAAGTGTCGTTTTGCCGAGAATTTTTAACGGTGTAGTACAGCCCAATCTGATTTTGCTCTTTGTGATCATCGTTTCCTTACGTTTCGGCCAGAGAAAGGGAACGGGGGTGGCTCTTTTGGGCGGATTTTTACAAGACGTTGTTATCGGTAACTTTTTCGGTATCCATATCTTACCGTATTTATTGGTTGCCGCACTTAGCGGTTACTTGGGGAGGTCTTTGGAGAAGGACCAGCATATTTTGCTTGTACTGTTGGTTCTGTTTATTACGGAAGCTTACCTGGTGTTTACATACCTCGTTTTGTCCTTGTCGGGACAATTCGTTTCTTTCATTCCCTACTTAGCACAATATAGCGTTCCTTTGCTTGTGTTGCACGGGATTTTAGCACGTTTTGCGGACCGGATTGTGCGAAAGATGTATAGGGAAGACGCATTTTTCGGATTTATGAGTTTTAACAGATAGAAGGGGACCCGTATTCATGCTGGAAGCACTTCTGAAAAAAAAGAATAATGATGGGCCTTTTCGCTATGTATACGGTGCGGTTGTCATTGTTTTTCTCGTTTTAATAGCCCGTCTTGTATGGTTGCAACTTTTTCAGGGCGATTATTATAATTCCCTGGCTGAAGGGAATCGTTTGCGGGCTATTCCTTTAGCGGCTATGCGCGGTGTCATGTACGATCGAAACGGGCAAATTCTTGTCGGTTCGCGACC
>NZ_JAQCUN010000046.1:0-9731 GCF_027685385.1 Megasphaera sp. AF13-6AC | reverse complement strand
TGCGATCCCACGCCGGCATGGCCGTATCTCGCCAGACTCCGTAGTCGGCAGACTGGGAGTCGGGGAAAATGAGAGCTTTGAAATCGGCTCCGTCAGCAGTTTTTAAAGGGGACCACTCACTGCGACGATCGCCGTAGCCCACGCGGTACTCGTAGTTCGTACCGGGAGTCAAAGCGGCCAGATAGGCACCGTGAACATAGGTCGTATTTCCGTCGTCGTTTAAGACGGTATCGGCGGCAGCAACGGTCCACGTGTCTTCCGCGTCTTTTAATCGATATTCAACGACGGTCTCTTTTTCTTCGTATTGGGATTGCCACATGACCGTACGGGACGTACGGCTGTCGGCCGTAATGATTTGTCGTATGTTGTAGGCATCGACCGAGTCGGTCAGTTTATAGTGAGCCGCCGTGGCCTTTGTAACACGGACGGCCTGGTCTACGATAGCCTTCGTACCGGGCACGAATTCGTATACGCCGGCAGCGGCTGCCGCAACGGCAATGCCGGTAGCTTTCAGAAAGTCTCTGCGTGATAGGTGTTTCAATAGATGCCTCCCGAAGAGTTTAGATAAAGTCATAGGATAAGGTCATTGTATGATTCTGCAGCATCATTGTCAATGAAACGGCTTCTGTTCTTGACAGTGACGGTTAAAGAAGATACACTTCTATACGTATAGAATAATGTCGATGAACGGGTGTAAGTAGGTGTGATGCAGCTGTGCTCAGCGAGTCGGAGACGGTGAAAGTCCGACGGCGGCGATTATAGTGAATGGACCCGGGAGATGCGATCCGAAGCCAGTAGGCGTCGCCGGTACCTGCCGTTAAGAGGAATGAGTCGGGCTTTATGCCAAATCGGGTGGTACCGCGGAACACGTCCTTTCGTCCCTAGTGAGGGGATGAAAGGCTTTTTTAATGTCAACAATCAGGAGGCACATTATGTCCGTTATTTTTTCAGGAATTCAGCCCAGCGGCAATTTGACGCTGGGAAACTATTTAGGCGCACTACGTAATTTCACGAAGGTACAAGATGAAAACGAATGCTATTACTGCGTCGTCAATCAGCATGCCATTACGGTCCCTCAAGACCCGAAGATGCTTCATGAACGGACACGTCAATTGGCAGCCATCTATCTGGCAGCCGGTTTGGATCCGGAAAAAGCGGTTCTCTTCGTTCAGTCGGAAGTTCCCGAACATGTACAGCTCGGTTGGATTATGACGACCATGTCCTATGTGGGTGAATTGGAACGCATGACTCAGTACAAAGATAAGGCTTCTAAGCGCGGCGACTCCGTGCCGGCCGGGCTTTTGACCTATCCGCCCTTGATGGCCGCCGACATTTTGCTGTACCAGACAAATCTTGTTCCTGTCGGTGATGACCAGAAGCAACACTTGGAAATTACGCGTGACTTGGCACAGCGGTTTAATCGCGTTTACGGTGAAGACGTATTTACCATTCCCGAAATCCTCTTGGGACAGGACGGAACTCGTGTCATGAGCTTGCAGGAACCGACGAAGAAGATGAGTAAGTCCGACGACAATCAGACGGCTACCGTCTACCTTCTCGATACGCCGAAGGATATTGAAAAGAAAATTAAGCGCGCTCAGACGGACAGCGACAATGCCGTTCGTTACGACAGAGAAGCAAAGCCCGGTATTTCCAACTTGATGGACATCTTTGCAGCTCTTACGGACAAAAGCCACGAAGAAATTGAAAGGGCTTATGCCGGACAGGGCTACGGTACATTCAAGAAGGACGTAGCTGAAGCGACTATTTCCGTCCTTGAACCGATTCAAAAGCGCTATGCCGAACTCATTGACACGCCGGAACTTGATGTCATCCTTACGAAGGGTGCCGAAAAGGCACGTGAAAAGGCAAGCAAGACGTACGAAGCCGTTACGAAAGCTATGGGATTATACCGTTAAGGAGTTTGCTATGAGCCACTTTTTTGCCATGCTCAGCCGCATGAAATATATTCGTCGCTGGGGGCTTATGCGCAATACACAGGAAGAAAATATTCAGGAACACACCTTGCAGACGTCTATGATTGCTTATCATCTGGCCGTTTTGAGAAATCGTCGTTTCGGCGGCGATGTCAACCCCGAGCGGGCTGCCGTTTTGGCTATGTATCATGACGTGACGGAGATCTTCACGGGAGATATGCCTACGCCGGTCAAATACTTCACCCCTCTCATGAGGGAGACATACGGCCAAATCGAACGTCTGGCAGGTGAGCGCATTATTGATTCCTTGCCCGATGATTTACAGTCGGCCTATGAACCGCTAATTCTGGACGGTGAAAAGGATCCCGTTTGGCCTCTTGTCAAAGCGGCGGATACGCTAAGCGCCTATTTAAAGTGTTTACAGGAAAAGCATGCCGGTAATTCGGAATTCGATGAAGCTTATACGGGATTGGAAGAAAAGCTTCATGCTTTACATATGCCCGAAGTGGATACGTTCATGAAGGAGTATGCCCCGGCCTTCCTGTTATCCTTGGACGAAATGAACAGGCAAGAATAAAAACTTATCGACAAAAATCAGTACCGTCATGTATAATTAAGTAAGGGAGTCGTCATTGCACAGCTCCCTTACTTTATATATGAACCGCCGTTACAGGAGGTGTTTTATGAAGTATAGACTGCGAATCATAATAGCTTTGTTATTCGTATGTTTAGTGAGTGTTGCAGGAGGCCGTGTACCCGTTTATGCCGAAACGGTGCGGGTCGTTCATGTGGACGGGGATATTAATGCAGCCAATACGGCTTTGGTTAAACGCAGTTTGGCTGATGCGGAAGCACAGGGCGATGCGGCTCTGATCGTGACTTTAGATTCTTCCGGCGGCAGCCGTGAGCAGGCCGTTAAAATCAGCGACTTATTGACCGGCTCAGCTGTGCCGACTATTGCCTATGTTTCGCCTCGCGCCCGTTCGGTGGCGGCTTTGATTGCGTTGTCATGCCGGCATATCGTCATGGCTCCCGGTGGCAGTATCGGGGCCACCGACACGGAGCCGGCAAAGGATACGGAAGAATTGAAAGGTAAATTCAGCCAAGTCGCTACGATGACGGGAAAGAACCCTCGTCTTATTGAAGCGATGACGGATAAAAGCTTGGGATATTCCAACTACGCCGAGCCGGGACAGTTGTTGACCTTGTCGGATACTCAGGCGAAAGCTGTCAATTTATCGGACGGTACGGCTGACAGTATTGACGGAGTCTTGCATCTGTACAGCCTGGATAATGCGAGTGTACAAGACAACCGCCTATCTTTAAGGGATATGTTCTTCGGCATCTTACAAAATGAGTTGGCACGAGTGCTTCTCGTGGCATTACTACTCAGTGCATTTGCTGTTGAAATCAAAACCGGCGGTATCGGTGCGGGGTTCGGCCTGGCTGTAATCAGCGGCGCTCTTCTTCTTGGTAGTGGTGACGGCACCTTGGCCGATTCGTTGAAACTTGCAGCCTTACTTGTCTTGGGAGCCGTCTTTGTCGGTATCGAGTTGATTACGCCGACTGTAGGTATCTTCGGTTTCTTGGGAACCGTCATGATTTTTGCAAGTCTCTTTTTCATTCTCGGCTCCGATATGACGGCTCTCTTTGAATTGGCCGGAGCCGTTGTCTGCACCGTCGTATTTTTGGCCTTTGCCGGATCGCGGTTGCCGCAGAGTAGACTTTTGGCCAAGGTGACTCTTAAGAATCGGTCGACGCGTGAAAGCGGATATGAATCGCAGACCGATAAGAGTGATTACATCGGCAAGAACGGTACGACACTCACCCCTTTACGCCCTGCCGGGACGGTACGCATTGATAAGAAACGGGTAGATGCCGTTTCTCGCGGTGACTATATTGATAAGGATGTACCTGTACGTGTCATTGAAGCGGAAGGCATGCGGGTCGTCGTGGAAAGCATTGAATCTGACACATAACAGTGAGGAGGTTTTTCTATGTCGGGTATTGTATTTGCACTCCCCTTGGGAGTCATTATTGTCGTTATTTTCATCGTTTCTTTATTCTTACATTTCGTGCCTATCGGCTTGTGGATTTCCGCACGAGCGGCGGGAGTGAATGTAGGGATTTTTAATCTCGTAGGGATGCGTCTCAGACGCGTTATTCCTTCGAAAATCGTCTTGCCTTTGGTCAAGGCCAACAAGGCGGGACTGGACGTGAACGCCAATCAGCTGGAAGCTCATTACCTTGCAGGCGGTGACGTAGACCGCGTTGTCGATGCACTGATCGCCGCACAGCGGGCGACTATGTCCCTTACATTTGAACGAGCTGCGGCTATCGATTTAGCCGGTCGTGACGTATTGGAAGCCGTACAGATGAGTGTTAACCCTAAGGTTATTGAAACGCCGTTCATTTCGGCAGTAGCTCAAAACGGGATTGAACTTAAGGTACGTGCTCGTGTAACGGTTCGCGCCAACATTGATCGTCTTGTCGGCGGTGCCGGTGAAGCGACGGTTATTGCTCGTGTCGGTGAAGGCATTGTTACCAGCGTCGGTTCGGCCGAAGATCACTCTGAAGTTTTGGAGAATCCCGATAAGATTTCTAAAACCGTTCTGAATAAGGGATTAGATGCCGGTACGGCTTTTGAAATTCTCTCCATCGATATTGCCGATGTCGATGTAGGACGTAACATCGGGGCCCGTCTTCAGACAGACCAAGCCGAAGCGGATAAGAGAATTGCCCAGGCCAAGGCGGAAGAACGCCGGGCCATGGCTGTGGCGAAGGAACAGGAAATGCATGCTTATACTCAGGAAATGCAGGCTAAGGTCGTAGAAGCCCAGGCGGAAGTTCCTTTGGCAACGGCTCAGGCTTTGCGTGAAGGCAATTTGGGTGTTATGGACTATTACTCCATGCGCAATATTTTGGCCGATACGAATATGCGTAATGCCGTTGCCGGGACGGGTGTTCCCGACGTGACGACGGAAGGAAACGGTTCGCATCCTTCGACGGGACATGAAAAGTAGGTGAGCCTATGAGTTGGATTTTTTTCCTGCTTATTCTTTACTTTATTTATAAGCAACTGTCGAAGTCGGCTCGCAAGGCGAAAAGACAAAGGCGGGATCAACGGCCCGTTCCTTATCCCGGTGAGGATACTTACAGGGACGATGATGCCTATGGCGACGGCTATCCGTATCCGACGGAAACGGTCAAAACGGACAGCTACGATAGAAGATACTGGGAAGGTCCGTATGAAAAAGAAAACGACCCTTATGAAGTCGTAACCGGTGGCGGTAAGACGAAAGTTACTCTTGAACTGCCTGAGCGCATGGCTTCGGAAAGTATTCGTGAAAAAGCTCAGCCTGAGATAGGACCGAACCCGGTCTTTCAAGCGGCTTTGGCCGAAGCGGATGAACCGACAGTTGAAGCTGAAGAAGAGGTTGGTGTTACGCAGGTACAACGGGCGGCACAGCCGGCACGGATGCCACGCAATCGCTTGCAGGCAGGCCTTATCTGGTCGGAAATTTGGCAGACTCCCGTGGCTTGCCGCAGGGGGATGCGTCGATGATTGAGGAGAAGGCGTTGTATATCGACTCAATTCCTTGTCTGGTCGTAGTACCTACAGAAGACGTTCTAGGGGTCGTGATTTTTTATCACGGCTGGTCGTCGTGTAAGGAGTTACAGTCCTTGCGGGCGAGAATCATGGCCTCATACGGATATGCCGTCATCGTTCCCGATGCACTGAATCATGGACAAAGAGGCCTTATAGATTACGATGATAAGCAGGCTTACCCGTTATTTTGGCAGGCGGTTTTGCAGTCGACGCAAGAAGCCGGAGTTCTTGTTGCTTATGGTGAGGGCCACTGGCCCGGGCGAAAAATTTTTGCGGCCGGACATTCCATGGGCGGTATTACGTCACTCGGTGTTGTTACGGCACAAGAGAAGGTATGCGGGGCCGCGTCCCTGAACGGATCGGGATGGTGGAATGAATCGGATCGTCGTTTTAGAGCCGCTTGGAAGATTGACCGGACTCCCGAATGGCAATTTCTGTTGCCGCATATAGATGAGGCGGATCCTTATAACCGCGTGGAGGCATTGAGTAACAAATCGGTTCTTTTATTAAACGGCGGAGCTGACGATGTAGTCGATAAGACGGCACAGGCTCTGTACGCTTGTAAGTTAAAAATGGCGGGAGCAGATGTTCAATCTGTCATTTACGACGGGGTGGGGCACTTCGTGACGACCAATATGATGGGCGATGTCGTTCAGTGGTTGAATAAACGAATTGCCGCTACGGGTCGATAAAAAGTTTTATAAAAGCCGTCGGAGACGGAACAAAAAAGCATTACCGTCACAGAAGCACATGAAATGAGTCTGTGAGGTAATGCTTTTCATTTAATATTTATAGGCCGTCTATTTCGTCTGTAAAGTCGAGACCTTTATCGGTAGCATAATAGGTACCCGGGCGTTCGCCGTCTTCGAGGTAGCCTTTATCCACCATAGTTTTTAATAAGCTTTCATTTACGGCAAGGGGGGAGAACATGGCTTCCGGCGTATCCGCTTCTCGTTCTACTTCGGCAATGGCGGCCGCCATGATTTCCTCATCTGTCGGTGCCGTACCGTACGCATAAATACGAGGCAGGGCTGTAGGATAATCGCTGTGAGAGAGTGCAAAAAACTTACCCAATCCGACGGCCTTGCTCAGTTCGTCGTCAGGTTCGGCTTCAAAACCCGATTCGTTACAAATTCCGACGAGAGAGTTATCGTCGAAGTTGTATAACGCCTTGGCCGTTTCCAAGGAATCGACGTAGCGTAATTTTTCGACTTTAATATCGTACACTTCCAAGGCGTGAAGGATGCAGCCGATAACAAACGGTGCGTTATGAGCGACGAGGACGGAATGTTCAAAAATATCCTTCATTCCCGACTTCCAGTATTCCCCGAATGTATCGGCCTTGGTTAACACTTGCCAGTTGACGGCCTTGTCCGTGACTTGAGACAGGTCGTTTTCAGGCGGCTGAATATAGAAGTAATGGCGATCGACGGGTTCGCCGTTTTCGAACTCCGCAAAAGCCAGCTTGTATATGGAATAAGGTTGTTTAGCAGCCAAATCAAGGGCTACGGCAACAAAGCGATTCGGATAACGATGGGTGTATCCCGTAGTCTGTACGTCGTAGCGTAAGTAGCCGTTATGCGGCTTTAAATCATGGGAATGTAAATTTACGGCATGCGTATGTTTACGTCCCTCCAAGGCCTTCTCCGCTTTTTCAGCCTTGTCTTTCTTGCGTATGGTCGTATACAACGAGTAAATGACGGCAACAGCGAAAATTACGGCAATAATCGTGCCGCTCGATTGTAATAACGAGTCCATAATGGGTTTCCTTTCCGAAAAAACTTCGTTTATGACCGAATCGAATGCAGGTCAGCTTTATTATATCAAACTTGTTACGGTCCTGTCTTGTATTCTTAAATAGAGTACCTTATTGTTCAAAAGTATCGTATAATATAAATATAATGTGATAAATTGAACGAGAATCGGATCCTCATTACGGGAGGCGACAAATATGAGTCGGAAAGAAAAAGACAACCGTCCTTTACGCTTTGCCATACTTACGGTCAGCAACAGCCGGACCTATTCGGATGATACGAACGGTTTGCTTATTCAGTCTTTATTGACTAAGGCGGGGCATCAGGTCGTGGATTATGCCATTGTAAAGGACGACGGAGAAGCGATTTTAAAGCATATTCATGAATGGGTGTGCAGTGTAGATGCTATTGTAACCAGCGGCGGTACGGGGTTGGCCTTAAGAGACGTGACCCTGGAAACGTTGGAACCTAAATTCGATAAGGTTATTCCCGAATTTAACGGGATGTTGACTTTTCTGGCATATCGGCGGGCTTGCGGGACAGAGGCTCTTGCATATAGAAGTGCGGCCGGCGTCATTCGTCAGTGCCCCGTCTTTTGTTTGCCCGGCCAAACGAGCTTGATAAAAGTCGGAACGGAACAACTTATTATTCCGGAAGTCCACTTGATTAAGAGTGAAATAAGCAAATCGTAAAAATTAAGAACTGCCGCTTATGCGGCAGTTTTTCAGTTATTGAGGGACTCTGTGATATAATGGGGCGTACGATAAGGAGGATGTATGGGAACATTGATAGTCGTAACCGGCGGCTCGCGAAGCGGTAAAAGTGAATTTGCCGAAAACTTGGCACGGCAACGGTCGAAAAAAACGGTGTATATAGCTACGGCTGTGGCAGATGATGAAGAAATGAAGGCTCGTGTTGCCCGTCATCAGAAGCGACGTCCGAAAGGATGGCAGACAGTAGAAGCCGCCTGCGACCTGCCGACTGTAACGGCACAGGCGGCTTGCAAGTATGAAACGGTTCTCATCGATTCACTAACGACTTATGCGGCCTCCTTTTTTTACGCCCGTCGCCATGACGAATCGCAAGATACGGAAAATGCGGCCTTACAGGAAATGCATTCATTGGCAAAGGCCGTAAAAACGAACGGGGCAACGGTTATTATTGTAACCGATGAAGTAGGCTCCGGCATCGTTCCGGATAATGCCGTGTCGCGTGCCTTTCGCGATGTATTGGGGAGCATGAACTCGGTCTTAGCCGCCGAAGCGGACAGAGTATACCTGTCTGTGGCCGGCCTTACGGTAGATCTTAAGAAAATATCCGTTAGGGCGGAGGAAGAGATATGAGGTCTTTTTTGATTGCCTTACAATTTTTAACGCGCATACAAGTGGCTTCGCGACTGAACTGGTCTGATGTCGACTTCGGACGGGCCGTCGTGTGGTTTCCCGTTGTCGGCCTTCTTATCGGACTCTTAACGGCCTTGGTCCGAGGCTTGACGGGGATTCTTTTTTCTCCCTTTTTGTCAGCCGTCCTAACCGTAGCCTGTTGGTATTTTCTGACCGGCGGTCTACATTCCGACGGTCTGATGGATGCGGCCGACGGTATTTATTCGGGTCGGGATCGAAAGCGAAGTCTTGAAATTATGAATGACAGTTGTGTCGGAGCTAACGGGGTAGCTGCTTTTGTCTTTGTTATCTTACTTAAGGTGGCCTGTGTCGGCGAATTGACGCCTGCCTGGCCTTTCTTGATAGGCATACCTGCAGCGGCTCGCTTCGGAGCTGTCTTGGGCATTTTGCGCTTTCCCTATGCACGTGAACGAGGCTTGGGGAGAGCTTTTCAGGACTATGCTCCGCGTCACGCGTTGCTCAAGGCCTTTGCCGTATCCTTATTGCCCCTTTTGGCAGTCGGCATCGTTTATCTTTATATACTGGCCGGAGCAATTCTTGTCGCTTACGGAGCACACCGACAGGTAACGGCTCGTTTAGGAGGACTGACGGGCGATACGTACGGGGCGGTTATTGAAGTGACTGAAACTGTTTTATTGCTTGTGGCGATCTTGATTATTCAGATGAACAACTTTTTCGAAGTGACCGCATTTATTTAATAATAGAGAATTAGGGAGGATTTTTATGATAAAGCTTTACCTCGTTCGACACGGAGAGACAAAGGGGAATGTAGAACAGTGGTATCAGGGATCTACGGATATTCCTTTAAATGATAAAGGACGACTTCAGGCACAGTGCTTGAGCGAGTATCTGAAGGACGTTCATTTTGACGGCTTTTACAGCAGTGACCTTATGCGAGCCGAAGAAACGGCGAAAATTGTAGCAGCTCCTCACCACATGGAAGTGAGGACCTATAAAGAGTTACAGGAAGTCAACTTCGGTGAGTGGGAAGGTCATCGCTACGATGAGATTACATCCGGCTGGCCCG
>NZ_JAQCUN010000045.1:0-9826 GCF_027685385.1 Megasphaera sp. AF13-6AC | reverse complement strand
CCTTCGGTTCCTGTGCTTCTCCGGCCGTAATCCCTACAAGTTCAACACCTTGAAAGGCCGCCGCTACTACGCACATGGCTGCCAACATGCCACCAAAACCGTTAGGCATAAAACCGCCATTAACCCAAAGATTATCTATCCCTACGGGCACTCCTTCATTACCGAAGCCGAAGATAATAACGGCCGCACCGACGAAAAGCATGACAACGATGGTCGTAACCTTAATAAATGCGAACCAAAATTCAAATTCACCATAATACTTAACGGCCGCTAAATTGGCTATAGCAACAATGAGCATACCTACAAAAGCTGAAATCCATTGCGGTATATCGGGAAACCAATAGTGTACATAAATCCCTACTGCCGTAATTTCCGACAGACCGATGACAACCCACATGAACCAATAGCTCCAAGCTGTGAGATACCCCACATAGGGGCTGATATACTTATGCCCGTATGTGGCAAAGGACCCGGTTACCGGTTCCTGATACAACATTTCGCCCATAATGCGCATAATAAAGAACATAACCACGCCGGTCAATGCATAGCACAATAATACGGCCGGACCGGCCATCATAATCGTATTGGCCGATCCCATAAAAAGGCCTACGCCGATAGTTCCGCCAAGGGCAATCATTTCGACATGACGAGGCTTTAAGCCCCTTTGCATCTCTTCTCTTTCCATTTGTGACACCGCCTGTTTACTTAAAAATGACTTCGTATTTTTCATTTATTAATCGCTGTTTCAAATCATCTACGTGCTTTTCATTAGCCGTTTCCAATTCCAGCGTAACCGCCGAATGTTTAGCCCCCATACCGTGCTGACTACGCTCATGTGTGACAGCCAAAACATTGGCCCCCGACTCGGCAATAATAGACAACAACCGGACCAGCTCACCCGGTCTGTCAGGGATCACCGTCGTAAAGCAAGCTTTACGCCATGCTTCCGTAAGGCCACTGTTAATAATGCGCGTCATATTATTTACATCGATATTCCCGCCGCTAATAACAGCCACGACCTTCTTTTTGTCCAGGCCTAAAATCTTATGATTCATTAAGGCGGCCACCGGGGTTGCACCGGCTCCTTCGGATACTGTTTTAACTCGTTCAATGAGCCAGAGAATGGCTGCCGCTATTTCTCCTTCATCAACCGTTACGATATCATCCACATAGTCACGGCAAACGGCGTACGTTAAATCACCGGGACGCTTTACAGCAATTCCGTCAGCCAATGTAGCCATGCCGTCATAAGTACAAATAGCCCCGTCATATACGGATTTTTGCATAGACGGCATGTTGGCCGATTGTACGCCTATAATCCTGATTTTCGGATTTACGCTCTTAGCTGCTACGGCAATACCTGAAATTAAGCCGCCACCGCCTATAGGAACGATAATGGCATCCACGTCGGGAAGTTGTTCCAACACTTCCAAAGCAATCGTCCCCTGACCGGCCATAACATAGGGATCGTTAAAAGGATGTACGTATGTATAGCCGAATTTATCTGATAGTTCTTGAGCTTTCGCCGCCGCTTCATCAAAAAAGTCACCGTGCAAAACCACTTCCGCCCCATATCCCTTAGTAGCTGCAATTTTCATTAACGGCGCATGTTTAGGCATACAGACAATAGATTTACAGCCGTAACTGGTAGCCGCCAAGGCCACCCCTTGAGCATGATTTCCCGCTGATGCGGCAATAACCCCTTTAGCTCTTTCTTCGTCAGTCAATGCGGCAACCTTATTGTACGCCCCCCTAAGTTTAAAAGATCCCGTTCGCTGTAAATTTTCCATTTTTAAATAAACTTGACATCCTGCTACATGACTGACCGAGTTGGAATAGGACAAGCCGGTTTTTTGAGCAATTCCTTTCAACCGTACCTGTGCTTCTCTTACCATCTCGGGAGTTACACAAGGTGTACCCATATAAATCCCGCCCTTTCATTCGATTCGAGTATGTTATAAATCATTATTTGTCATAAAATATACACGCTTTATTGTACACCGTCAATGGAAAAGTTCTATTTTTCACTTTTGGTATATTGACCTTATCACTATTACAAACATGAATTTCATCATGTTTTACCATTCTTTCCAACTCATATTTATTATATTATTTGTCTTTTCACAAAATACATTTGTATGAATGAGTAATGCAATGACTTTGAATCCCCTCCCCGTTTACCTCCCGGCAAATGGGCATACCAAAAACCCCGACAGATAAACTGTCGGGGTTTTTATATAGTTTTTTTATATAGGTTGTAGTATATTACATACCTTTAGCGGCTTTAATAGCTGCCGTTAATTTCGGAACGATTTCAAAAGCATCGCCTACAATACCGTAGTCGGCTACCTTGAAAATCGGTGCGTCTTCATCTTTATTAATGGCAATAACGCAATCGGAACCGCTCATACCAGCCAAATGCTGAATAGCACCGGAAATACCTGCAGCAATATAAATTTTCGGTCCTACCGTTTTACCTGTCTGACCTACCTGATGCAAAGCATCGATCCAACCGGCATCGACAGCTGCACGAGATGCACCTACGGCACCTCCCAAAACGTCAGCCAATTCTTTCAGCATACCGGTGAACGCTTCATTTCCGTTCATGCCGCGACCGCCTGCAACGATAATATCGGCTTCTTCAATCTTAATACCGTTGCCGCCCACTTTAATGAGTTCGACAAACTTCGTCAGGAAATCGGCTTCCGTCAAATCTACATGCATATCGATAACTTCACCGGTTGCATTCGGATCAGCTTCAGGTTTCTTAAATACGTTCGGACGAACCGTACCCATTTGCGGACGATTGTTACGGCACACGATTTCAGCCATAATATTGCCGCCCAATGCAGGACGAGTCCAAACGATAGTCTTACCGTCATCATCAACAAAAAGGTTCGTGCAGTCTGCCGTCAAACCGGTTTGCAATGCATTGGCAACACGGGGGCCCAAATCACGCCCGATATTCGTAGCACCTACGAGGTAAACATTCGGTTTCACTTCGTTGAAAAAATGAACTAATGCACGCGTAAATGCTGTTGTATTATAGTGTTCAAACTTAGGATCGTCATATACATAAACTTTATGTGCACCATGTGCAATTAATTCCTGTGCCAACGGCTTTACGTTATGTCCGATTAATACGGCACCGACTTCATCACCGATACCTTCAGCCAACTGTTTGCCCTGGCCTAACAGTTCTAACGTTACGTTACGTAATTTGCCTTCAAATTCTTCAGCGATTACATACACGCCTTTGTATTCCGCTAAATCCATTTCACGTACCTCCTTGTTATATAATCTTTTGTGCAGTCAATTTTTCCATCAAAACGGAAACTGCTGCATTCGGATCTTCTTCTTTAATAACAAGCCCCTGTGTTCTCTGAGGCGGAGTGAAAATCTTACGAACCATCGTCGGCGAGCCCTTCAAACCGATCTTGGTTTCGTCAACTTTAATGTCATCTGCTGACAAATGCGGAATTTCGCGTTTTTTAGCTTTCATGGTACCGCGAATGGTCGGGAATCTGGGTTCGTTCAATTCCTTAACAGCCGTAATCAATACGGGGAACTGAGCTTCCGTTACAATATAGCCTTCTTCATTCTGCTGTTTTACGCGAACCGTTGTGCCGTCCACATTAATTTCTGCAGCATACGTAATCTGAGGAATACCGAGTTCCGTAGCAATTTGCGGACCTACCTGAGCCGTATCGCCGTCAATAGCCTGTTTGCCGCAAAGAACGACGTCGAATTGTTCGATACCTTGCAATTCGGCTACCTTTCTGACTGCCTGTGCCAAGCAATAGCCCGTAGCCAATGTATCGGAACCGCCGACTTTTCTGTCCGTCAGGAGATATGCATCATCAGCACCCATTGCCAAACCTTCACGCAATACGTCTTCAGCTTGCGGGGGTCCCATAGAAAGCAAGGTAACACGAGCACCTTGACTGTCTTTCAACTGAAGTGCCGCTTCAAGTGCGTTTTGGTCAAACGGATTAAAAATGTTGGGAACGCCGGCGCGAATGACCGTATGTTTTTCGGGATCGATTTTAACTTCCGCCGTGTCCGGAACCTGCTTGACACATACTAATATTTCCATATTATGTCTACCTCCTAAAGTAGTATATTTATATCACACGGGTCCGGCCTCTAAAGGCCGGACCCGCATCATAACCCAAATTACCGCAAAATATTGCCGGAAATAACTAAGCGCTGAGCTTCGTTCGTTCCTTCGTAAATCTGAGTAATCTTAGCGTCACGCATATGACGAGCAACCGGATATTCTTCGCTGTAACCGTAACCGCCGAAAATTTGAACAGCGTCGGTCGTAACTTCCATAGCAATATCGGAAGCATACATCTTAGCCATAGCAGCATCGACAGAATAAGGTTTCTTTTCTTCTTTACGCATAGCTGCCTTATAAACTAATTGACGAGCTGCTTCAATCTTCGTAGCCATTTCAGCTAATTTGAAGGAAATAGCCTGGAACTTGCAAAGCGGTTTGCCGAATTGAACACGCTGTTTGGAATATTCAATAGCATCAGCCAAGGCTGCTTCGGCAATACCCAAAGCCTGTGCCGCAACGCCGATACGACCGCCGTCCAGAGTCATCATTGCAATCTTGAAGCCTTTACCTTCTTGACCGAGGAGATTTTCAGCCGGAACTTTTACGTTCTGGAATACTAATTCCATCGTTTGGGAAGTATGTATACCCATTTTATCTTCTTTTTTACCGAATGTAAAGCCATCCATGCCTTTTTCGAGAATGAATGCACTGATGCCCTTCGTTCCCTGGGACTTATCAGTCATAGCGAAAACGATATAAATATCAGCTGCGCCGCCGTTGGTAATGAAGATCTTGGAGCCGTTCAATACATAGTGGTCGCCTTCTTTAACGGCAACGGTCTGCTGACCGGCAGCATCCGTACCTGCATTCGGTTCCGTCAAAGCAAATGCACCTAACTTTGTGCCTTCACAGAGGGGTTTCAAGAATTTTGCTTTTTGTTCTTCCGTACCGAATTCATAAATCGGGTTTGCACACAGGGAAACGTCTGCCGAAAGAGTAATGGAGATACCGGCATCATATTTAGCCAGTTCTTCAACCGTCATAATGTAACTTAATACGTCAGCACCTGCTCCGCCGTATTCTTCAGGGAAGTACGTTCCGGCTAAGCCCATTTCCAACATTTCAGCTACGATACCTTCATCGTATTCATGGTTATGATCGCGTTCTGTAATGCCCGGCAATAAGCGTTTTTCACCGAAATCTTTAACCATTTTCACAAACATTTCCTGGTCTTCTGTCATGTTGTAATCCATTGTTTGCCACACTCCTTCAATGATAGTAATAGATAATAAGTTGCAATCTTTAATATAAAGATTACTTTAAAGAAAGCCTAAAGCATGAATAAAAAGAATACTTCTTACCTGTTTTCTTTATATAGATTGTACTTCTTTTCACATTACAATGCAATAGAAAGATTTTATAATTATCCTTTTTGTAATGTTTATTATCAATGACTACATGAATATCTATCTCTTTTTATCATATAGACAACTTTAAGCACTTAAAACATTGTAGTTTACCGTTGCATAATATCCGTAAACTGTAAAAAAAGCCGTTGTAAAAACATCTACAACGGCTCCCTTACTTTAACGATTTATAATCTTATTCTGTCGGTTTATATTTCGGCGACAACGGATTGGTCTGCGGGGTTACGGCCCCGCCTTCCCCCAAATTTCCCGACTTATCTTCAAAGAAGGTATGAATACATTTTTCGGACCTTTCGGATAAAGGTTGTCCGTAGAAATCACTGTACAATTCTTGAATTTCCGGATTTTCCCACGCTGCCTTAATCGACACTTCCGAATCTCGTTTGTATAAGGCATTCATACGCGCCTGATTAGTTTTTTGCACTAAGGGCATCTTCACCTTAGGCTGACCGCCGCCGCTAATACAGCCGCCCTGACAAGCCATAAATTCAATAAAAGTATAATCCTTAAACGTACCGTCGGCCATAATTTTATCCAAAAAACGACGAGCATTACCGAGTCCGCTGACGACGGCAACATGCAGGGAAATTCCGGCAAAATCAATAGTCGCCTCTTTGACACCGTCAAGACCTCTTACCGGTTCATAAGGGATATATTCAGCCGGCATAGGCTTTCCAGTATAGAAATAATAGGCCGATCGTAAGGCCGATTCCATAACACCACCCGTACTGCCGAAAATAATACCGCCCCCGGAGGCTTCTCCTAAATGAGAGTCGAAAATCCCGTCGTCCAATGCGTTGAAGTCGATATTTTCCGCCTTTAACCATCTGGCAAGTTCCCGCGTCGTAATACAAATATCCGAATCCTTCAAGCCGTCAATATGCCAATATTCGGCTGCGGCATTTAATTCTTTCCTCTTAATTTCCGCCTTTTTTGCCGTACAGGGAGTAACGCACACGGTTACCATTTTTTGGGGATCTATTCCCGCTTTTTCGGCAAACCAGATTTTTTCCGTCGTATTTTGCATTAATATGGGACTCTTAGCCGATGATAAATGCGGAATATAATCGGCATAAAAAGTTTCAGCAAATTCTACCCAGGCCGGACAACAACTCGTAAACTGAGGCATGGCGAAATTGCCCGTCGTAATACGCCGCACCAATTCGCTTGCTTCTTCCATGATAGTCATATCGGCACCGAAATTGGTATCGAATACATAGTCCCCGCCGAGAGCTCGCAATGCTGAAATCATTTTTCCCTGCGCAAAGGTGCCGGCCTCAGCTCCGAATTCTTCCGCTATGGCAACACGCACAGCCGGCGCTGTCTGAAAAACGACAACCTTATCCGGATCGGCAATGGCCGCTTTTACAAGATTCGTATCATCTACTTCCATCATAGCGCCGAAGGGACACGCATTGGCACATTGGCCGCAATGGACACAAACAGGTACATCTCCCGTGCGTTCCAGGGAATAATAATCAAGAACGGTCTGCGTTGTTTCACAAGCTCTACGACACAATGTACAGTTCTTACACTTTGTTTCGTCAAAATGCACAGCCGGATTATCATCGGCAATAGGTACCCGTTTATCATAAAATTTATATTTTGATACAAAGCCTTCCACAGCCTTCACTCCTTTTAATTTTATGTCTTTCCTTATATTTTCAAAACAATATCAGGGCGTTTTCTTAAAAATATATAAGTTTTTCCGTTTTTCAATGACTTAAACTACATGCTTATTCACATTTCATGCGTTTAAGTTATATAAATAATACTATTTTTCACAAACTTTTGTAAAGGAAAAACCGATACCTATCCGCTATTAAACGAATACTTTCCTTTCACTTATGACAACAATAGCCGTCACCGGCTTTATTGATACTGTCATTGCTTGTAGCCCCATTTCAGATATGCTAGAATAAATTGTTATTTTATAAACGATTAGAATCTACATATATACAAAACTATGTTGAAAAGAGGATATTATGGCAAATAAATTTGTTTCCGGTACACTGATCCTCACTTTATCAGGCTTTGTCGTCAAAGCTATCGGCAGTGTCAACTGGATTATCCTGTCGCGTATTCTCGGCGGCGAAGGAATCGGCATCTATCAAATGGCCTTTCCTATTTATCTGTTGGCACTGGAAATTTCCAGCGCCGGCATCCCTATTGCCATCTCCATCATTACAGCTGAAAAAGCGGCTCGCAAAGACTACGGCAATGCCAAGCGGGTTTTTAGAGTCTCTCTCACCCTACTCATGTCGGCCGCCGTCGCCTTGAGTATTATTGTTTACTTTGCTTCATCCCTTCTCATTGAATACCATCTGATTCGCGACAGTCGTGCATACTATTCGCTGATTGCTTTAGTTCCGGCCATTTTCTTTACTACCGTTATCGCCGGCTACCGCGGTTATCTGCAAGGCTGGCAACAAATGACACCCACGGCTTTATCTCAGATTGTGGAACAACTTGTGCGCGTAGCAACTATGCTGGCCTTTGCTTACTTGCTCTTACCCTACGGTCTCGATTACGCAGCCGGCGGTGCCAGTTTGGGTGCTGCTATGGGCGGTATTTCCGCTTGGCTGGTACTCTTATACTTCTACTATAAGTTAAAACGTACTCTCCCTGAAACGGATCCTGATGAAGAAAAAGAATCGGTTGCGAGCATTTTAAAACGTCTCATCGTTTTGGCAGTTCCTATTTCCATGGCCAGTATTATGCTTCCCGTTGTTTCCAACCTGGACCTGATGATTGTTCCTTATCGCTTGGAAGTAGCCGGTTTTGCTACACATAAGGCCACGGAACTCTACGGTTATCTGACAGGTATGTCCGTGCCTTTAATCAATTTGGCGACCATCTTAACAGCAGCCATGGCTATGAGTCTGGTTCCGGCTATCAGCCACAGCTTTACGCTCGGCGACAAAGAAGAAATCTACAATCGTACAGCGGGAGCTGCGCGTATCGCCCTTTTGGTAACCATACCGTTCAGCGTCATGCTCTATGTCCTGGCTGAACCGGTCGTAACCTTCATTTATAATGCCCCTGCCGCTAAAGATGCCACTCAGGCTATTGCCGTTGCCATCTGTTTTTTAGGTATGCATCAAATTACGACAGCCATACTGCAAGGACTGAAAAAACCGAAAATACCGGTTATTAATATGTTTTTGGCTTGCATCGTCAAAGTTCTGTGCAACTGGTTTCTCGTCGCTGTTCCGGCCTTGGGAATTACAGGTGCCGCCTACGCCACTGCTGCCGATATCGGAGTTGCTGCGGCCTTAAATCTCATTTTTATTTACAAATATACGGGCTATATTCTCGATTTTAAGGTTCTCTTTAGAAACACCATTATTGCGGCTATTATGGGTATCTTCATGTATTTTCTCTATGACATGTCCATGGCCGTCACATCAAGCCTCTTCTTACGACTCTTGACTACAACCGTATGCGGATCCGCACTGTACATCGGTCTTATGGTTCTGACCAAAGGACTTACACGAACGGATGCACAAAGCTTACCGTTCTTCGGCAAATACTTCTACAATTGATGGATAGTGCAACAAAAGACCCCGTCTAGCCGTTTCGGCCAAGACGGGGTCTGATATTTCAACAATCTTCAATTTTACGGTTCGGGAATAGTCTTCGCCAAGGGCTTGGTAAATTCCATATGATCGAAGAATTTATGGCTTTTCCATAACAAAGCACTGAAAGCACTTAGCGTTAAGCGGAAGCGAAAGTGTTCAAAACTTACGGGGCCTTCAAAAAAGGGTACGCGGTCCAGATTGTACGGATCATCCCAAGGAAATACACGTCCCGTATCTACGGTAAACCCGTAACGATAACCGGCATTTTGCGTTTCTTCCAAAACCGAATCCGTGAACTTCCCTTCCGGAAAAGCAATAAAAAGGCAAGGCTTTCCCAATCTCCATTCAACAGCCTTCTTCGATTCAACCAGTTCATGTCTCATACCGTTTCGGTCAAAACTGTCAAGCGGTCTATGACTGAGCGTATGACTGCCGAACTCCATGCCGTTATCCGACATTTCTTTTACCTGTTCCCATGTCAAGTATCCGGGACGGCCGACAAAATCCGTAATAAGGAATATGGTACCCGTCATTTTATACTTCTTCAAAATAGGGTAAGCATACTCGTAATTATCCGCATACCCGTCATCAAAGGTGATTAAAACAGGTTTGTCGGGTAATTTACCCTTTCCGTCCATATAGTCCGTAAATTCTTCCAGAGTCAATGCATGGTACCCGTTTTCACTCAGATAACGAATCTGCTTTTCAAAGTTTTCCGGTTTCATTGTCAAAACCGTATGAAATTTATTGTTTAC
>NZ_JAQCUN010000044.1:8985-10012 GCF_027685385.1 Megasphaera sp. AF13-6AC | reverse complement strand
GCGGGTGTCGGTTTTCGTATTACGTCGGGACCGGCTATTGAGCGAGCCGGAGATTTGGCGGCATTATTGACGAATTTACAGGAACGGGATGTTTTATTTATCGATGAAATTCACCGCCTTTCGCACAGTGTAGAAGAAGTTTTATATGCAGCCATGGAAGACTATGCTCTGGATATCGTTATCGGCAAGGGGCCCAGTGCTCGCTCCGTGCGCATTGATTTACCGCCTTTTACTTTAATAGGGGCGACAACGCAAGTCGGCAGATTGGCCTCGCCTTTGCGCGATCGATTCGGGGTTATCAGTCGTCTGGACTTCTATAAGCCTGAAGAGTTGGTTCTTATTATTGAGCGGACCGCCGACATTCTCGACATGCGTATTGAACGTGATGGGGCCTTGGAAATTGCCGGCCGTTCGCGCGGGACACCGCGTATTGCCAACAGACTGCTAAAGCGCGTTCGCGATTTTGCTCAAGTAGCCGATGCGCCGGCCATAACAAAAAACATTGCATCCGAAGCTCTGAATCGGTTGGAAGTGGATGCTTGCGGTTTGGATCGCACGGACCGTAGAGTCTTAACGGCTATTATTGAAAAATTTGACGGCGGTCCCGTCGGCCTTGATACTATTGCGGCGGCGATCAGTGAGTCGGTTGATGCGGTAGAAGACGTGTATGAACCCTTTTTAATGCAATTGGGATTTCTAAACAGAACGCCGCGCGGACGCGTAGCTACCGCTGCGGCTTACCGTCACTTGGGACTGGCGGTACCGCAGGCGGATGAGCAAGGCAAGTTGTTTTAAGTCTTGTCACGGAATGCAGGAGGAAAAAACATGATTTCATATAAACGTTCAGTTCTTGCGGTCATGACGGCAGCTTTTATATGGTTAACCGCTTTTCCTGCCGGGGCCACGGATAACGATATAGTGCGCATCGGTATTCGGGAGGGGCAGGGATCCGTGTCCGTAGCCGGTCCTTTCGGTGTCGGTGTCTATCGTAACGGCAGTCTTTGGAAAAAATACGCTGCCGGTAAGA
>NZ_JAQCUN010000044.1:0-8975 GCF_027685385.1 Megasphaera sp. AF13-6AC | reverse complement strand
TACGCGTTTCTTCCATAATTTATCTCCCTGTTCCCAAGGCACGCAAACACGCTTTTAATAACGATTCTACCGAATCATGCTCCTTTGCTTCCCGAGCTATGATCGGCTCAATTTCCCGTTCAGAATATCCAAGACCGGCGAGGGCTGCCGTTACTTCCGCTCCTATTCCCTCTATAGGCGAAGGAGCGGGTGTTTTTTCACTTTCACCGCTACTTACGGGCGTGCCCACCTTATCTTGCAATTCCAAGACAATACGTTCCGCCGTTTTCTTGCCGATACCCGGCATTTTCGTCAACAAACCGATGTCCTTATTGGCCACGGCGGCTCTGAATGAATCCGTCCCGGTAGCACTCAAAATGCCGTTGGCTACCTTAGGTCCCACACCGTTAACGCCGATGAGAAGCATAAAGAGATCGTATTCATCTTGCGTCAGAAAACCG
This sequence comes from Megasphaera sp. AF13-6AC, assembly GCF_027685385.1. NCBI lineage: Bacteria > Bacillati > Bacillota > Negativicutes > Veillonellales > Veillonellaceae > Megasphaera > Megasphaera sp. AF13-6AC. The sequence goes on along the minus strand of NZ_JAQCUN010000044.1, from coordinate 8,535 downwards.
TATAAGACAATGGCATCTTCCCGTACATTCATGTATGTATACAAGAGACTCTCTTCGCCAACGTTCAAGTGAGCAAGAGTCGAAACCGGTGCATATACGCGATAACCTACTCCGTGCACGTCAATAAAAACGGATGAAGCGAATATACGCTCAACCGTACCCTTAACATATCCGATCATAACTGTACCTTTCTATTCAAACGTTGCGAATGACTGGAATAGACGGCGTATATAGCCATGGCCAAGCCGTCAGCCGCATCGTCGGGCTTAATCTTTTCCCGAATGCCGAGAAGGCGCATAGTCATATCGATAACCTGCTCTTTCGTAGCTCTGCCGTATCCCGTAACTCCCTGTTTTACTTGTAACGGGTTGAACTCAAGAAGAGGAATTCCCGCTTGTTTCGCCGTCAGCAAAATAATGCCTCGTGCCTGTCCGACCGTAATAGCCGTCGTCACGTTACGGTTAAAAAAGAGCTGCTCAACACCGATTATATCAGGCTTATATTTCTCATATAACTCATGTAAGCCTTCATATATTGTCACAAGGCGATCCGCATCGCTTCTGTCCGGCGTGGTCTGAATGGTCCCGTACGTAACCGGCCGTAACCGACTGCCGTCAGAGTCGACGACGCCGAAACCGCAAATAGCCGTACCCGGATCAATACCCATGGCTCTCATACAAAAATCCTCCTCTACATAACTTATTTATTATACCACAGAAGAACAAGGAGTGCCTATGAAATACCCCCATAACGTCTTGTATTAACGGACCTTATGAGAGTATAAAAAGGTCTGTATATTATGAATATTCATTCGTTTTTTATAATTGAGTAAAGAGCTCTAAAATTCATTGTAACAGGAGGCTTTTACTATGAAAGAACGTCAGATATTTATCATTGAAGGAGATGCCAAAACGGCAGCCTACATACGGCAGGAATTAGCTACGGAGCACTATGACTGCACTACCGATACGTTGGGACTTTCAGCCTTAAACAAACTGGCGGGAAACCGGTTTGATTTAATCGTTCTGGACATTCGGCTTCTCGATATTAGCGGTCTGCTCTTGTGTAAGGAAATTCGTAAAATTTCTGCCGTTCCCGTCTTGATTATATCCGATTGTGACGACATTACGACTAAAGTAAAGGCCTTCGAATACGGAGCAAACGATTATTTGACCAAGCCCTTTAATTGCCGTGAACTGTCCGCCCGTATTCATGCCCTTCTACATTCGGGAAAAGCCGTATGCAACAATTTTCGGCGCACCTTAACTTTGAAAGATTTGCTCGTCGATTTAGATGCACACGAAGTATACATAAAAGAACGACGCATCAGTCTGACGAAAAAAGAGTTCTCTCTCTTAACCTTTTTAATTCATAATAAAAATATCGTTCTTTCCCGTCACAGCATTTTAGAACACGTCTGGGGATATGACTTCTTCGGAACGACAAATGTAGTCGATGTATACATACGCTACTTGCGTTCCAAACTTTGCACAGACCGTCACGAATCTTATATCACAACGGTTCGCGGCGTCGGTTATATCGTTCGTGAGTAACATTTCGGCTCAGCGCCTTCAAAAAAATAATGTTGAAGATCTCATCAACAGACGGACCTTCAACATTATGGTAAACACCGTTTATCTGTATAAATCGTTCTGATATTTTGTAATAGCTTCGGACACGGACCGATCCAGTAACGGAGAATAGAAGTCGACCTTAGGACGATGTTTCCTGTTCGCCGCCGTAACGGGTCTTCGTTCAGTCGAGGTCTCCACAACCGGTTTCTTACTCGTACCGGCATTAACCGCATCTTCATTGCGGATAATACCTGTACCGATTTCTTTTTCCAATAAATTTAACAACTCCTGCGACAGCGGATGCTTTGTCATGACGATGATTTGTTCATTTTCATAGTCGGGTAATACGCCGGAAAACTCATCGGTACCGACTGTGGCCACAATCAAAGCCGCCGCCTTATGCATAAGGTAAGCGTAGTCACTTCTGGACATAGATACTTTTTTGATCTCTACCTTCGGCCCGTCAGCCAAATCATGTTTAAGACGACGTTCCAACGACCTAGACGGCCGGCCCGTCAGTCCGACAACAAAGGTATCGCCTTGGCGATACAAGACTCCGTCTTCATAAAAAGTAAGCATCGATCCGTATTCATCATTCAAGGTCTTCATAACCTTTTGCTGAGCCGCTACATAGTCCGTATACATACCTCCCGGACCGATTAGCGCATATACGCTGCGAACCGCTTCCAAGCGACTCACCGTATCGCTACCCGTCGTTTGTTCCGGCACGGCCTGTTGCAAGGTATCCTGACGCATATAAGTGATATACGCCTTAATAACAGCTTCGTATTCCGCGCGTGTCAAAGCCGCCTCTGCACTTCCTTTTTGCATAATCTTGTTCTGAGCCAAGACGGCTAAGGCGTCTTCTTCCGTCTTCATTTCTGTCGGATGCAATGACGGTGTCAAACGATAGAGCATATCTGCGAACTCTTGCCGACTTACGGGCTGCAAGGGTTGAAATTCCGTTCCCTGAGCAAACGTAAGACCCTGTATGTCGTATACATAATCAACAGCTGCCTTATCCGTTTTGTCGGATATATCCGTATACGGTGAAACGGCTACTGCCGTCACAACCGAAAATAAGAAGAAGACTCCGCACAATGCGGCCAACCGTTTAGAGTTTATCATTTCGTTCCTCCGCCTGCCCCCGTTTATACGATGCGTGTACGCACTTTTGCACCGAAGGCTTTTTCAAGAGCTTTTTTTGTTTCCTTAGACACGCTCGGTACCTTCAACACTACCTGTTCGTTCAAATAATCGACAGCGGCGGTACCTTCAGCCTTTTCTGTCTTTTCATACAGCTTCAAAGCGTCTTCCTGAATTTTCTTATATTCATTAAAACTGTATTTATTATTGACTACAACGACACTACCTTCCGCAATGCGGCTGTCAGCTTTAAAGGAGTCTTCCAATTTATTGCGATTAGCCGCTGTCTTTGCCGTTACATACAAGGTGTTTCCGTTCCAATACAAGTTACCGTCATCGGCAAACTTTTTAACGGACCCGTATACTTTGGCAATATCGGACAAGACAACCTTCTGTAATTCGGCTCCCTGATTCTTGGATACTACCGGTTCCGCCTGAAGGCGATACAATACATTTACCGCTTCACCGCGAGTAATGTTCTTGCTCGGTAAAAACAGGCCGTCCGATCCTTTCATGACCCCCAGTGCATTCAACATATCGACAGCTTTCTTTGCCCACGGAGCAATGTCTTTAGCATCTTTATATTCAACAGCCGAAGTTTCTGCCGGTGCCCCCTTATAGTTCAAGTAATTATAGGCAATAACGGCAAATTCCTGACGGGTTACATCTTTTTCAGGCTTAAAGGAGTCGTCCCCGTACCCCTTCATAATCTGCTTATCTACCATAGAAGCAACCGCTTTTTCGGACCAGCGTCCCTTAACATCTTTAAAATCAACGGTGGCCGTCGTTTCGCCGCCGATCATCTTGTCTATAATCGAGGCTACTCCTTCGCGGGTAATGTCGTCATTAGGATGAAATTTTCCGTCGATACCACTGATATACTGGCGACTGTAAAACGACTCGACAGCCGTTTTACCCCAATAGTCATTAATATCCGTTAATCCTTTGGATGTCGTCGTTTCAGCTGCAAAAGCAGCTCCGCTTAAGGTAACTGCACACAAGGCTGCTACCGCTATATTTCGATAATTCATATTCAACGCTCCCATCTGTAATAAGAAAAACGTAGTTATCTTATTTATTTTAGCATAGGCAGACTGTAAGAACAACGACAGGCTCTAATATATACGGAAGTTATGCTGTATTTCTTCCTCCGTTTCTCCCTTATTCAAGGATAGCTGCAAGAGGATTTTCGCCTGTTGCGGTATGAGTGAGTCACCGCAAATAAAACCTTGCCCGCCTCCTTCGGAAACAATGCCGCCGAGAACTCTCGATGTGCGCACGATTTTCACACCTGTGGATGCCGCTTTTTTTAATACGCTTTCAATGTAGTTCGGATTCTTACCGTGTCCCAAACCGACCAAAATAATTCCCGACACATCTTGTATAAGAGCCCTGACCGTTTTTTCCGTCATCCCTACGTGACAATAAATAATTGCTACGTGAGGCAAGGTCTCAGCAGGAATATCAAACTTAGATTGGAATGTATGGCAGCGTAAAGGGGCCTGATAAAAATAAGGTATGCCGTTTTGCACAAAGCCGACGACACCCATCTGTCTGCCGTGAAAAGCCTGAACATGAGTCGTATCCGTCTTATATCCGAAACGTGCGCTGCAAATCGTACCGTTCATGACAATGAGTACCCCGTACTGACCGGCTCCAGGTGTAGCCGCTACCTGCACGGCTTCCCATAGGTTTAACGGTCCGTCAGCACTGAGCGCCGTGGCGGGGCGCATGGCCCCCGTTATAATCACGGGCTTATGAGTATGAACCGTAAGATTCAAAAAGTAGGCAGTTTCTTCCAGCGTGTCCGTACCGTGTGTGATGACGATACCGTCTACATCATCACGGGCTGCAACACCTTCAACGGTTTTAGCCAATTTTATCCATAGAGCTTCTGTCATATCGGAACTATCCAGATTGCACAGCTGCTCGCCATGCACTTGTGCTACTTTATCCAATTCGGGAACGGCAGACAACAGTTCGTTTATATGCACGGCCCCTGCCGTATAGCCTGTCAGATTCGATGCCGAATCGGCACGGCCGGCTATGGTGCCGCCGCAAGCGATAATATACACATTTTTCATATTCATACTCCTTTCCGCACTTACGATAAAGTATACAAAAGGGACGTTCTCTTGTCCATAATACCCGGCATTGACTTAACCGACTTTGTGTAGTAAAATTTACAGATGTAATTCTATATTATTTTATTCTAATGAGGTGATGTAACTAATGGCAACGAGGAGAGAAGCACGTTTTAAACAGTGCCGCCGTTTCGGTGTAAACGTTTACGGCCATCCCAAGGCATTAAAACGTGTGAAGAAAGATCAAAGACAGAAAAAAATGTCTGAATACGGCACACAATTATTGGAAAAACAGAAGTTACGAGCATACTACAACTTGCTCGAACGTCAGTTTGTCCGCTATTACGATAAAGCGAAGAAGCAGGAAGGCGTTACGGGCGAAAATATGCTCAAATTGCTGGAATGCCGTTTGGATAACCTTGTATATCGCATAGGCTTCGCAAACTCCATCCGTCAGGCTCGCCAGATGGTAAACCACGGACACATTCTTGTCGACGGTAAACGTGTTGACATTCCTTCGGCTCAGGTCAAGGTGGGCAGCACGATTACATTAAAAGAAGGTTCGCGTAACAACGAAATGTACAAGAAATCCTTCCAGGAAGTTAAGACCTTTGATCTTCCGTACATTGAAAAGAACTTCGACGCTTTCGAAGGCACATTGACTCGCATGCCCGAACGCAGTGAATTACCTTTAGAAATCAACGAAACACTTATCGTCGAATTGTACTCGAAATAAGCGACGGTATACACGAAAAGCAGGAAATCTTACGATTTCCTGCTTTTTTTATATCTACCCGGTAACAGTAAAATAAATAACACCGTTACGCCACGAAACCTTAATATCCCCTTTCATGGCCTCTACAAATTCCGCCGCCATGGCCAGGCCGATCCCGAAGCCGGACTTACTGCTGTTATGTGACTCGTCGCCACGATAAAAACGCTCAAAGAATCGACTATAGTCTTGACCCTTACCTTCTTTATAATCATTGGCTACAGTAAGCGTAAACTTACTACGTCTTCTGCGCTTTCCTTTCAGGCTGACAAGCACCGTTCCGCCGTCATCACAATACTTGACGGCATTGTCGACAAGTATATTGGTCAATTCATGAAAAGCGTGTCTATCTGTCACCAACTTCACATGTTCTTCAATATCGGCCCGCACAGTCTTTCCTTGTTCTTTGGCTACTGTTTTAAACGACTCCGCAACGGCACCTACCGTTTCCGTTAAATCAATCTCACTTTTTCTGGACTCGTCTCGACCATATTCTTCAATGCGCGACATGGTTACCAGTGCGTTAATCAGCTCGGTCTGGCGCCTGACTTGCTTCAAAATACTGTCTGTCCACTGACTCTTCCCGTTAATCAACTCAATAGCTTCCGCATTGGCCGAAATAATGGCAATAGGCGTCTTCAACTCGTGACCCGCATTGGTGATAAAGCGCTTTTGATTCTCCATATTGGCTTCAAAAGGTTGAATAATCCATTTGGATAAGACCGCTATTAACACGGCATAAGCAATGATACATGCCAAACCCAAAACGCATGAATAGCGCCACAAAGAATGAAGAGCCGCAAATTCGCGAGTACAATCCATAATAACGATGAAATGATTATCTTCGCCGTCAACACTGATTAAGTATGCATACACGGCCCCGCTCTTTTCAAAAACGCCTTCATCCTGTCCCGTTGAAACGGAAGTTTGAGCATACTGAACGGCTTCTTCCTTTGTAAAAGACGCCGTATTCTTCATATTTATATCTTTGACATTCCCGTCTTTATCGGCCAAAACGGTTAAGTAACGAGTCTGATAAGAAAATTCATCCCTATTATTCTCCCTTTCATTCCCACCGAACCAACCGCTTTCAGTCGGCGCCGCCTTCTTGGGTAACATACCGCCGTGAGCCGTAATATACTGTAAATCACTATTTATATCGCTCATAGTGCGCTTATAATTGGTAGCGTTTACTGTTACCAGAACAATACAGACAAGCAGTACGACGGCAGCTGAAGCAATAAGAATAAAATTACGCCGTAAGCGACGAATCATGTTCATAATTTACTCCTTCATAGTCAAACAAAAAGTTCCGCCTTCCTCGCCCGTAATCTCTACCTGAGCTTGTACGGAATCAAGCTTTTGCCTTAGATACGATATATATACCCAGACAATACTCGTCGTTTCCTCCTCGGCATCGTTCCATACATGCGTAAATACGGTCTCCGTCGTAAGTTCTTTTTCCGGGTTTAAAAGGAAGTAACGCAATAACTTTCCTTCTTTTGACGATAAACGAATGGTATTCTCCCCCTTCACTTCTTGAGTTTCCGTATTAAACTCCAAGTTTGCGAAGGTCAGTAGATGGGGTGTAAAAGTCTCCCCGTTACGCCTCGTAACAGAACGAATACGAGCCAATAATTCTTTTACGGCAAAAGGCTTGGTTAAATAATCATCTGCCCCCGCGTCAAGTCCTGTAATACGGTCATCTACCTCAGACTTGGCGGTCAACATAATCACCGGAGTTACATCTCCTTTTTCTCTGATTTCCGAAAGAGCCGTAATCCCGTCTTTTCCGGGCATCATAATATCAAATATCATACAATCGTAACTGTTTCTTTCCGCTGCCTCAACAGCCTGTGCGCCGTCGGATACAACATCCGTTTCATAGCCCGACGCATTTAAAATGGCGGCTACGGCTGTAGATAAGTCCTTTTCATCTTCGGCCAATAATAATCTCATATGTACTCCCTATTCATGTCTGATTAAGTTTCGAATCGTCTGCATCGTCAAGTCGCACGAAGCCAATTCATCGGCACACCGCTTTAATTCACGGCTGATCATTTCCGGAGCGGATATTTGTTTCTTATATTTCAGTTGATGCTCCAAACTGGCCCATGAATCCATGGCAATGGTGCGTAACTGTATTTCCGCATAATAGGTGCCGGAAATATAGGCACCGTCACCTTGATCAGGCAAGGTAATCTCCAGGATAAGGTGATAACTCCGGTACCCGTTAGGCTTTACGTCTTTGATGTAATCCTTTTCTTCCTTAATTCGACAAAAAGGTATTCGCGATAAAGCACGAACCGTCTCATATACATCGTCAACAAAACGACAAACAACCCGAATACCGATGGCATCGTGTATGGACTCTAAAACCGCCCGAGGAGAGGTTTCTATGCCCTTACGAGCACACTTTTCACGCATACTGTCTTCAGACTTAATGCGTGTAATCAGATGTTCAAAGGCAGCCTCTCCCGTTTTTTCTCTCGTCGTATCGGCATATGACTCAATATGCTTAATCAAATAATCTTGTATATATTTCAGTGTAGGATAATACTCCCCATATATAGACAATAAACTCTCCCCCTAATAACTGTGAGCTGCCAAAAGATTGGTGAATGGCTACTCCTACTGATTATTATACCATACCCTAACGGCACCTATCCCTAACATACAAAGAGGGCGTACGCATTAGCGTACGCCCTCTTACCTTAATCAGCGGCTTCCTATCCTCCCAAGGGGCCTCCCCCTAAGTACTTTCGGCGTTTGTAGGCTTAACTGCTGTGTTCGGTATGGGAACAGGTGGACCCCTACAGCCATCACCACTGAATTTTCAGAGCCTGTGCCCTGACAACTACAGAAAACGTAAGTCTCTTTCCTTATACTCCTCTTATCTTGTAAGATAAGTCCTCGGCCTATTAGTACCGGTCCGCTCCATGCATTGCTGCACTTCCAC
>NZ_JAQCUN010000043.1:0-10059 GCF_027685385.1 Megasphaera sp. AF13-6AC | reverse complement strand
GGAAAACGGAACGGGCATACGGGCGCTTGCAAATGAATTCACCGGAGGCGGAGCCGGGCCCGGCTGTCCCCGGCGGCCTGGTCCCCGTGTATGCTTTGACAGAGGGTTTGCGTCAGGCCGATGTACGCAGGGCCGTCGCAGCCCTCTTTGCCGATGAAGCGGCTGTAAAGAATTTGATTCCGCCATGCCTATCGTTGGATATTCAGGGTGCTGAAGTAAGCGTAGAGACGTATAAAGCCTTGCATTTTCCCGCGTCCTTTGAAGCCCTGGAAAGGGCTCGTAAGAGGTTGGCCTTTGAAGAGCTCTTTGCTTTACAGGCCGGGTTGTTATTGAAGCGTCGTGCGGAACAGTCGGGGCAAGCTGTTAAATTCGGGCCGAACGGCAAGCTGATTAAGGGCCTGTTGAACAACCTGCCTTTTTCGTTGACAAAAGGGCAGACGGAAGCGTTTGCCGATATTGTTAACGATACGGAGACTCAAGTACCTATGCAACGACTCGTACAGGGAGATGTCGGATCGGGAAAGACTGTTGTTGCCGCGTTGGCCTTGGCTAAGGCCGTGGAAAACGGCTATCAGGGGGCACTGATGGCACCGACTGGAATTTTGGCGACACAACATTATGAAGAGCTGAATCGACTTTTTAAAGACTTGCCAGTACGTATAGCCTTGCTTACAGGTAGGACGACAGGTAAAGAAAGAGAATTGATACTACAAAAGGCAGCTCATAGAGAAGTTGATATTTTAGTGGGTACGCATGCTTTGATTCAAGACGATGTGATTTTTTCCGACCTGGCCTTGGTTGTTACAGATGAACAACATCGCTTCGGTGTGCGGCAACGGGCAGCTTTGAGGAATAAAGGGAAGGATGTGCATACACTGTTTTTAACGGCTACGCCTATTCCGAGAACTATGGCCCTTTCCGTATACGGGGATTTGGATGTGTCGACTATGCGAGAATTGCCGCCCGGTCGTAAACCGGTCAAAACTTATGCCGTAACGGAAGGAATGAGAAGTCGGATATATGCCTTTATGCGTAAAGAAATTGCGGCAGGACATCAATGTTATGTTGTATGCCCCTTGGTGGAAGAGTCGGCAAGTGCGGATTTGCAAGCTGCTACGGCACTGTATGAATCCCTTAAAAGTACTGATTTTGCCGATATTTCCTGTGGGTTGGTACATGGCCGTATGAGCGGCAAGGAAAAAGACGAGGTCATGGAACGCTTTCAAAAGAGCGATATAAAACTTCTGGTTGCCACGAGTGTTATAGAAGTGGGTGTGAATGTACCGAATGCGACAATTATGTATGTTGACGGGGCGGAACGATTCGGCTTGGCTCAGTTGCACCAGTTGCGCGGCCGTGTAGGGCGCGGAGCGGTGCAGGCCTACTGCATTTTACTGGCAAAGAGTGGCAATGAGGAAACGAGGCAGCGTCTTAAGTGGATGGAGACGATTCATGACGGCTTCTCCCTTTCCGAAAAGGACTTACTTCTAAGAGGTGCCGGCCAACTTTTCGGAAGTATGCAGCATGGGTTACCCGACTTGAAGGCGGCCCGCATTATTGAGGACGCTGACCTTCTCATTCCTGCAAGAGACGGGGCACAAGCGTACCTGCGCTTGCCGGGAACGGAGAAGACCGTGAAAGAGGCTCTGAAAAAACGCTTCGGCAATGACTTCTTACGTATTTTAGACAATTAATTCAATTGTATATACAGAAAGGTGTTTATCGGCTATAATTAGGGGTAAAGCTGTTGAGGGTGAAATTCCCCTTTTATTATATTTTGTTAATATAGAGGTGCGAATATGAGAACTGATAAATTCGGTATGCAAGGCTTGACATTCGATGACGTGCTGCTGGTACCGGCAAAATCCGATGTATTGCCGAAAGACGTCGATATTTCTACTAATTTGACACGAGATATTAAGCTGAACGTGCCTATTATGAGTTCCGGAATGGATACCGTAACGGAAGCCCCTATGGCGATTGCCATTGCTCGTGAAGGCGGTATCGGTGTTATTCACAAGAATATGTCTATTGCCGAACAGGCTCGTGAAGTGGATAAGGTTAAACGGTCGGAACACGGCATTATCATTGACCCCATTTTCCTTCATCCCGACAATATTTTGGCAGATGCCAATGAGTTGATGGGTAAATATCGCATTTCCGGTGTACCTATTACAGTAGACGGGAAGCTTGTAGGGATCATCACGAACCGTGATATGCGCTTTGAAGAAGATATGTCTCGACGCATCGGGGATACCATGACTCAGGAAAACCTCGTTACCGCACCTGTAGGGACGTCTTTGGTAGAAGCACGAGAAATTTTGCGGCGTCACCGCATTGAAAAGTTACCCCTTGTCGACAAAGACAACAACTTGAAAGGCCTTATTACGATTAAGGATATTGAAAAGGCTACAAAGTATCCGAATTCGGCGAAAGATTCGGACGGACGACTTCTCGTTGCCGCCGCTGTAGGTGTAACGCATGATATGATTGATCGTATTGATGCTTTAGTAGCGGCTAAAGTGGATGTAGTTGTCATCGACACGGCTCATGGCCATTCTCAGGGCGTGCTGAATACATTGAAAGAAATTAAAAAGAATTATCCTCATCTTCCGGTTATTGCCGGCAACGTGGCTACGGCGGCAGCGACGGAAGCCCTGATTGAATGCGGTGTCGATGCGGTTAAAGTGGGGATCGGGCCGGGCTCTATTTGCACGACTCGTATTATTGCCGGCATCGGCGTACCGCAGATTACGGCCGTTTATGAATGTGCACAAGTGGCACAACGTTTCGGAATTCCTATCATTGCCGACGGCGGTATCAAGTATTCGGGCGATATGGCCAAGGCTATTGCAGCAGGCGGTAATGTGGTTATGATCGGTAACCTTTTAGCCGGAACGGAAGAAAGTCCGGGTGAAACGATTATTTACCAGGGCAGAAGCTATAAAGTATATCGTGGTATGGGTTCTATCGGCGCTATGGAAAAGGGCAGTAAAGATCGTTATTTCCAGGAAGATGCCAAAAAACTTGTTCCCGAAGGCATTGAAGGTCGCGTGCCTTATAAGGGACCGGCAGCCAGCACGATTTTCCAGATGGTAGGCGGGTTGCGAGCATCTATGGGGTATTGTGGTTGCCATACGATTAAAGAAATGATTGAAAACACACAATTTATTCAGATTACCAGTGCCGGATTGAGAGAAAGCCATCCGCACGATATCAGCATTACGAAAGAAGCACCCAATTACAGCGTAAACTAGAAAACGGAGGTCCTAATGGAAGAGACCATAGAAATATTGTCCGTTCCCGTTCGTAATGTATCGATGGACGAAGCGACGGATTTTGTCTTTTCCCGCATCGCCGAAGGTCGAGCGACGACTGTCGCTACAGCCAATGCGGAAATGATTATGAGGGCCAAAGAAGATCACGAGTTGGCCCGTATTTTGGCGGAAGCCGACTTGGTCGTGCCCGACGGAGCCGGAGTGCTTTGGGCAGCGGAACAACAAGGAAAACATTTCAAAGAACGAGTTGCCGGCGTAGATTTAGCTTGTCGGATTATGGCCCGTTGTGTTGAAAGACAGACAAAGGTATATTTCTTCGGCGGGGCTCCGGGAATTGCCGAAAAGGCGGCTCGAAATATGAAAGAGACGGTGGGCGAATTTCCCGTTGTCGGTATTCGGTCCGGCTTTTTTACGCCTGAAGAAGAGCCGGAAATCATTGAAGATATACGGAATTCGGGGACATCTGTTTTATTCGTAGCTCTCGGCGTACCGAAGCAGGAAAAGTGGATACATCGTCATTTATATGAATTGGGACCTTGTGTGTGCATGGGTGTAGGCGGTACCTTCGATGTATTGGCCGGTCATGTATGTCGAGCCCCCAAGTGGATGCAGGAACATCGTCTTGAATGGCTTTACCGCCTGTACAAGGAACCGAGTCGAGCTATGCGTATGCTTGCTTTGCCGAAATTTGTGGTTGCCGTGAAATTCGGCAGCCGAGTTTGAGGCGAGGTGACTTATGAATAAACCGTTTATTATTGAAGACGGCTATCCGTTTATAGCCGTTCCCTTGGTGCTGGCCCTATTGGCGGCTTATTTTATTAATTTGTATGTTGCCGTTGTTCCCCTTGTTTTGGCAGCCTATTTTACGTACTTTTTCAGAAATCCGCATCGTACCATTCCTGATGATCCGTCTCTTCTCGTCTCACCGGCAGACGGAACGGTTGTCAGCGTGGAACCGGTGCATGAAGATTTGTTTTTAGGACAGGACTGTCGTAAGGTGGTCATCTTTTTGTCCATCTTTGACGCTCATGTTAATCGCACCCCCTTGTCGGGAGTTATAAAATTCCAACAATATACGTGCGGACGGTTTCGACCTGCTTATCAAGATGGCGTAGGTTATGAAAATGAACGCTATTCTATCGGCATTGATAACGGACGTACACAGTTGTTGGTAACGCTCATCGCCGGCGTTTTGGCACGCCGTGTCGTATCGTGGGTTACCTTGGGGGATGCACTGGAGCACGGTCAGTTATACGGCATGATCAAGTTCGGCTCCTGCATAGAAGTATATGTGCAGGATAATGTAGAGATTTCCGTCAAAAAAGGCGACCGGGTTCGCGGCGGAGAATCGATAATCGGGAGGATTGTTGAATGAAAAAGGTAATTCCCTGTTTATTTACATCTGGTAACTTGTGCTTCGGTGTTCTCAGCATGATTTTATCGTCGCAAGGGAACTTCTTTTGGGGCGCCCTATGTATTTTCTTTGCCATGCTTTGTGATGCTATGGACGGACGCTCGGCCCGAGCTTTGGGCGTAAGCGGTGAATTCGGAAAAGAGCTCGATTCCTTATCGGACTGCGTTTCTTTCGGTGCCGCATCGGCCTTCTTAATGTATAATTACACCTTGCATACTCTGGGTTGGATCGGAGTTATTCCCGTACTTATTTATTCCGCACTCGGCGGTATTCGCTTGGCACGTTTTAATATCAATACGGCGACCGTACACGGATATTTTGAAGGTATGCCGATTCCGAACGGCGGTTGTCTTTTTGCTACTTATGTCCTTTCAGGAGTTATGTTGCCGGCACCGCTCATTGCGGTTCTGGTCGTACTCGTGGGTTACGATTTGGTCAGCAAGGTACATCATCCCGACTTTAAAGGACAAAGTGCCGATGTACTTCATAAATCGGCGCTTATTATTACACTGCTTATCGGTGCAGCCGTTGTCATTTATGATTGGCATTTGGCACTGACCTTGCCTTTCGGCCTTTATATCGTATACGGCTTGATTAATACGGCTATGAACGGCAAGCTCGTATAGACCGGGAGTCTTCATTATGGAACATATAGCGGATTTGGTCATGATTCCCGTACAAGTAATTATTGTGTTTTATACCTTGTATTACTTTGTACTCGCCTTATTCGGCCTCATAAAAAAAGAAGATAAAGTTACGGTACAGCCGCAGCATACGTTTGCGGCTGTTATCTGTGCACATAATGAAGAAGCGGTTGTAGGGCAACTCATTGATAACCTGAAGTGTCTTAACTATCCGCGGGATATGTACGATATTTATGTGGTAGCGGATAATTGCACAGATCATACTGCAGATGTATGTAAAGAACACGGAGCCATAGTAGCCGTACGGACGAACAGGGAAGACGTGGGTAAAGGTTTTGCCATGGATTGGATGTTTGAACGGCTGTTACAACAAGAAGAGCAGTATGATGCCTTTGTCGTCTTTGATGCGGATAACCTGGTTCATCCCGAATTTTTACGGGAAATGAACAACCATCTCTGTAAAGGAGAACAAGTCATACAAGGATATATGGACTCTAAGAATCCGACGGATTCTTGGATTTCCGGTACCTTTTCGATTGCGTTTTGGCTGGTTAATCATATGTGGCATCGTGCCAAGTACAATATCGGTTTATCCACGGCATTGGGAGGCACGGGCATGTGTATTGCTACCGATGTGGTCCGTAAGTATGGGTGGGGCTGCGATTGCTTGACGGAAGATATGGAATTTTCTATGAAGGTTCTTCTCGAAGGCGTTCGTACCTGTTGGGCGCACGACGCCATTATTTATGATGAAAAAGTTGTCGATTTCATAGCTTCATGTCGTCAGCGTAAGCGCTGGGCACAAGGACAGACCGATTGCGGCGAACGCTTTATACCTAAACTTTTTGTCAAAGGCATTCGTACGGGAAATATTCGTATGCTCGACGGGATTATTACATTATCACAACCGTTTTTTATGATGATGTCGACGATTTACGCCGGGTTATCATATATTAATACGACGTGGTATGTTTTTTATACGAATATACTCAATCAACTTATGCCCATGGAAATTTGGACGGTTTTGTTTGTGGCTCAATATGCCATTCCCGTTATCGTCCTTTTGAAAATCAAGGTGCCCTTAAAGTCGTGGGTCTATTTAATTGTGTATCCGCTTTTTATGTATAGTTGGATACCTGTAAATTTTCTCGGGTTTAAGGATCGTCATGACATGAAATGGAGTCATACGGTTCATACGCGTGCCGTTTCATACGACAGTACGGCTCTCTTGCGTAAAGAAAATAAAAAATAATTAGGAGAACGTACATGCATATTTTACTTACCAACGATGACGGAATTACAGCTAAGGGCTTAAGTATTTTGGAAGAAGTTGTCGCAACCGTTGCAGATAAGGTGACCGTAGTAGCGCCTGAAGGACAACGTAGTGCGGCATCACATGCCATGTCGATTAATAAGGATTTGTATTTAAAGCGGATAGCGTCACCTTTACACAATGTAACTAAGTACTCTTTGGACGGCACTCCTGTGGATTGTGTTAAGACGGCCATGGAATTTATCCTGAAGAAAGATCGACCGGACTTGATTATTTCGGGAATTAATAACGGATATAATTTGGGAAGCGATGTCTTATATTCAGGGACCGTTTCGGCAGCCATGGAAGGTCCCTATTATTTGACTCCGGCTGTAGCCGTGTCCATCGGTAAGATGAATGAGGGGCGTGCCCGGCAAACGGCAAAGTTGGTGATGCAGTTAATCGAAAGAGTCATCTTTACCGGAAAGTTTCCGGGGATTTTGAATATTAACGTACCGGAAAAAAAAGGCGATATTTGTCTGGAAAACGTTGTTGTAGCACCGCAAACGGTACAGTTTTACAAAAATGTTATTGTAGAGAAAAAGGATGAAAACGGTGATTCCTGTATCCGCATTGTCGGTGATATTGATATGTCGACAGCCCCGACATTCAGCGACATAGCTAATATTAAAGCGGGGAAAATCACGGTTACGCCCTTGAGATGGCAACAAACGGCTACGGCGGCCATGGAGACGGTAGACCGACTTATTTTCCATAAACAGTGATTAAAAATAAAAAAACACTTGCATAAATAACGTTTTTGGGTTTATAATAACGACAAAACCGAATATACATGGATGATGCATTCCGGGAGATGACATAAGTCAACCGAAGGAGTTAAACTCTCAGGTGTTCGAAAGAACGGGACCGGATGCGGACATATCTCTGGAGAGTCTCTTAATGAGCGCCGAAGGTGCACGAAGCGATAGCTTCTTATCTCTCAGGCAAAAGGACAGAGGGCAATGATGAATTTATAAGGCGATTTGTATTGTCTTTTCTTGTTCCTGTCTCCGGAGTTTTCGGAAGCAGGAATTTTTTATTGAGGAGAGATGATACGATGATAACGGATGTGTTGAACAGTATTGACAGCTTTGTATGGGGACCGCCCTTGTTGGTACTTCTGATCGGTACCGGGGTGATGCTGACGATTCGGTTACAGTTGATTCAGTTCTTTAAATTGCCGCAAGCCTTGAAACTTATCTTCACAGCTGAGAATAAGGGTGACGGTGATATTGACAGCTTTAAGGCTTTGTGTACGGCCTTGGCGGCCACTGTCGGGACCGGGAATATTGTCGGCGTAGCGACGGCTATTCATGCAGGTGGTCCCGGAGCGGTTTTTTGGATGTGGATTGCCGCTTTTGTGGGGATGGCGACGAAGTATGCCGAAGGCTGTTTGGCCGTTAAGTTTCGGACAACCGATGAAAACGGGGATATTGCAGGCGGGCCCATGTATTATATTGAACGAGGCTTAGGGGAAAAGTTTAAACCTTTGGCAAAACTCTTCGCAATATTCGGGGTTCTTGTAGCCTTCTTCGGTATCGGCACCTTTGCTCAAGTAAACTCTATCGTTGAAATCACAAAATTGGCAACGGATATTCCCGTTGAATATACGGCAGTCGTACTTACCGTATTGGTTGCCGCCGTTACTATCGGCGGATTGCAATCCATTTCACGGGCCGCTGCTAAAATTGTTCCGGCCATGGCTGTCTTGTATATCGCCGTTACTGTCGTGTTTTTAATTATTTTCCGTGAACAAGTACCGACGGCAATTATGCAAATTATTACAGATGCTTTTACACCGACGGCGGCTGTCGGCGGTTTTGCCGGAGCCACTGTCATGTTGGCTATGCGCAACGGGGTAGCTCGCGGTGTATTTTCCAATGAATCGGGTCTTGGCTCGGCGCCCATAGTAGCGGCAGCGGCAAAGACGAAGTGGTCTGCTGAACAAGGGCTTGTTTCTATGACAGGAACTTTTATTGATACCATTATTATTTGCACATTAACCGGACTGGTTATTGTTATCAGCGGTGCCTGGACGGGTGATTTGAACGGCGCGGCTTTAACCAATGAAGCCTTTTGTCAGGCCTATCCCGTTGCCGGCAGTCTGCTTCTTTGTGTCGGGCTTACACTTTTTGCCTTTACGACTATTTTAGGCTGGAATTACTATGGCGAACGTTGCATTAATTACCTGGTAGGAGTTAAGGGAATCTTGCCCTATCGTATTGTGTTTATAATTCTCGTAGCTTGCGGAGCCTTTCTTAAACTTGATGTTATCTGGATTTTAGCGGATATCGTAAACGGACTGATGGCTATACCTAACTTAGTGGCACTCATAGGACTTAGCGGTGTAGTAGTAAGTGAAACGAAACTTTACTTTGAACATGTGAAGCAAATAGAAATGAAAAAAGAAACGGGAGAAACAGTGGCGGAGAACGGCTAGAGCTTGTGTAAGAAAAAAATTATAGACCTCGTCATTTTTACTTGACGACGACAGACTTTTTGCTTATAATAAAGAACGTGCTAACGCATAAGTCTGTTTGCCGGAGTGGCGGAATGGCAGACGCACTTGACTCAAAATCAAGCGATGAATAGTCGTGTGGGTTCAAGTCCCACCTCCGGCACCAAATAAAAGCAGTCCCGGTAACGGGGCTGCTTTTATTTTCGGATATCTGGGGGAGTGCGGGCGTAGTATAGGACGGTTGTGTTGGCTTTAGTTGCGATACATCGGATACATCTCCGATGTATCGTTTTTTTATTCGGTTAAGAAATATAAAGGGATCAGAGTCTTAAAACGAGGCAGGTTACAATATGGGCGGTCAATGAAATTCACGTTTTCAGGTATGAATACGGATATAAACCGGTCTAAGTATCCTTAAAATCGTGGAGTACCGAGCTTTTAACCTTATCAATAAATACTTATATAACCATTATGTGAAAAATTATTGACGAAATAAATAAAAATTTGAGACAATATAACGAAGCGTTAATACAAAAGAGGAAAGCGATATCAAATTAGAATAAGGTGGAGAAAGTTATGATAACAAAGCATATTAAGACGGCCATTCTTCTAAGTCTTGTCGGGACCCTGGTAAATGTAAGTCTTGTCAAAGCCAATGTGGATATGGGGACGGGAAATTCCGTAGCCGGTACAGATAATGTCGTTTCAGGCAGTACTAATAATGTATGGGGGCAACGGTCCAATGTATCGGGGGCCAGAAATCAAGTAAGCGGAAATGATAACGTGGTTACAGGAGCCGATAATACGGTAGCGGGATCGGGTACTTTGACAGTCGGTATCAGCAATAATGTGCAAATCGGTGCTACAAGCAGTATCGTTGGTGGACAAACTAGTACTGTAAATGGTGTAAACAGCCTTGTCGGCGGGAATCAAAATACTATCGGTTATGGGGG
>NZ_JAQCUN010000042.1:0-10553 GCF_027685385.1 Megasphaera sp. AF13-6AC | reverse complement strand
GTACTTCCCGCTAAAATTCCGAACCTTCTGGTAAACGGCTCGGCAGGGATTGCCGTCGGTATGGCGACGAATATACCGCCCCATAATTTAGGAGAAGTGATTGACGGGCTTGTCATGATGATTGACGATCCGGACGTAACGCTGGATCAGTTGATGACAAAGATTCAGGGGCCCGATTTTCCGACGGGTGCCAAGATTCTCGGTCGTGAAGGTATACTTAAAGCGTATTCGACCGGTCGCGGCAGCGTGAAGCTGCGTTCTTGTGCCGAAATTGAACCGATGTCAAAAGGGAAGAATCGCATTGTCATTACGGAGATTCCCTATCAGGTCAATAAGGCTCGGGTTATCGAAAGCATTGCCGACTTGTCGCGCAATAAGGATATTGACGGCATTACGGCGTTGCGTGACGAATCGGACCGTAAAGGTATGCGGATCGTCGTTGAATTGCGTGCCGACGTAAATCCCGACATTATCCTCAATAAATTATATAAACATACACAGCTGCAAGAAACATTCGGCGTTATCATGTTGGCTCTTGTGGACGGACATCCGCGTGTACTGACGTTGCGCGAAGTGTTGGCTTATTATTTGGAACATCGCAAGGTCGTCGTTACCAGACGTTGCCGCTTTGAACTGGATAAGGCTTTGGCGCGGGCACACATTTTGGAAGGGTTGCTCATTGCCCTCGATCACATAGATGAAGTCATTAAGACGATTCGTGAATCGGCTACGGATGAAATCGCCAAGAATGCTTTAATGAGCAAATTCGATTTGAGTGAAAAGCAGTCCATTGCCATTTTGGATATGCGGTTACGTCGCTTGACCGGTTTGGAACGTGACAAGATTCAGGAAGAATATGCCGAATTGGAAAAGACAATCGATTACCTGCGTAGTGTCTTGGCGGATGAACATAAACTCATGGGCATTATCAGAGATGAACTTTTGGAAACGAAGAAGAAGTATGCCGATAAACGCCGCACACAGATTGAAGCGGATACGTCGGAATTAAATGTAGAGGACCTCATTCCTAATGAACGTATGGTGCTGACCTTGACCAGACGCGGCTATATTAAACGTATTAATGCCAATGTATATCATACGCAAAACAAAGGCGGTCGCGGCATAAAGGGAATGGCGACGAAGGATGAAGATGCGGTTAACCATCTTTTGTATACGTCGGCTCATAATACGGTGCTCTTCTTTACCAACTTAGGTCGCGTCTATCGCTTGAAGTCCTATGAAATCCCCGAAGCAAACAGCCGGAATTCCAAGGGCATTGCGGCCATTAATCTTCTGCCTCTGTCGCAAGGAGAAAAGGTTAATGCGTTGATTGATGTCGACCAAGTCGATCCGCAAGCAAACTTGTTCATGGCGACGGAACGGGGGCTTGTAAAGAAGACGTCCTTACAGGAATTCAGTAATGTGCGCCGTAACGGTCTCATTGCTATATCGCTCATGGATGGTGACCACCTGGCTAAGGTTCGCATGACCAAGGGTGATCAGAACATTATTCTTGCTACGAAGCAGGGTATGGCTATATGTTTCAAAGAAACGGATGTACGGCCCATGGGCAGAAATACACGCGGCGTTCGCGGCATCACTCTTGCTGAAGACGATATGGTCATCGGTGCCGACATCCTGGCCGATGATTCACAAGTGCTTACGGTCAGTGAAGAAGGGTTCGGCAAGCGCAACAATGTAGACGCCTATAAGGTTCAGCGTCGTGGCGGTAAGGGCGTGAAAAACTTTAAGATTACGCCGAAGACCGGAGTCATTGTAGGAGTTGAAGTTGTTCGGAATACGCAAGAGCTCATACTCATCACTTCAAACGGCATCGTCATTCGCACGGATATTGAAAGTATCGGCGTTAAGAAGGGCCGCAATACGTCGGGAGTCAAGATTCAGCGACTTGAAGAAAATGACAAAGTGGCTGCTCTCGATACGATTTCCGTTGAAGGAAGCGATGAACCGGTACAGGATACGCTGATGTAGAATGTAAGAAAAGGCATTTTTGCTTTACGGCAAGAATGCCTTTTTTGTATACAAAGATAAACGTTTAAGCGTGTTTTGCATAAGTGGCAAGAAGAAATTAATTGCTATACGAATGACGAATAAGCCGTTTATTCCTATTTATACTGGGACGCCACTTTAATATAATTATTTTGTACTTATAAATATATATTAGACTAACTATTAAAAGTCAATTGGAAAATAAGATTTTTTGAATAAGACATCACCAGATGTTTTAGATAGCCCGGAGGCAGGCTTAAGCCTCAATCAGTACCTTGAAAATCGCATGACAAATAAAACATCTAAACAGGTGCTCTCAGAAAAGGATGTGAAGTTAATGAATTATCTTCGGTAGGCTTCGCCTGTAAGTTCCATTCGGTATATGGTGCGTACCAGTTTTTTCGTTGCATGACCGATAGCAACATTATAGTGCTTGCCTTCGCCTATCTTCTTTGAGAGGTAAGCTCCGAAATTCTCATCCCACTTGCAGACAAATTTCGCGGCATTGAACAAAGCATATCTTAGATAACGAGAACCTCGTTTCTCCATATGAGAATAGCTAGAATCCAGTTGACCTGATTGGTAGGTAGAAGGTGACAACCCTGCAAATGCCAGTATCTGATCAGCATAGTTGAATCGAGTGAAGTCACCAATCTCTGCAAGGATCATAGCTCCCATACGATAGCTAATCCCAGGGATTGTCATAATCGGAGAGTTACAAGTGTCCATGATGGATTTGATGGAATCTTCAATTTCATCAATCTCTTCCGTCATCACCTTAATCAAATGGATGGTGTGCTTTAGTTCCATTGATTTTGCCGGTATCACAGAGCCGATAGAGTCCCTGGCGGTGTTTCTTAAAGTAATCGCCATATCTCGTCCGTAATGGCCTTTAGAGGCTGTTTCTAGGAGATTTTTGAGATGGGTAAGATGACATTCGGTAATGTAAGAGGCTCCGGGAAGTTTGGACAGCAAGGAATACACCGAAGCCATATGAAGGCTGGGGACGAGTTTTTCCAGCTCCGGAAAAAGGATGTTTACAAGACGAGCTACGGAAGATTTGAGTTTTGCCCGCTCCTGAACCTTGTCGAAACGATAACGAGTTAATGACTTAAGTTCTTCGTTATGATATGATATGTCTGAGTAGGGCTTGAGAGTCTTATTAGTCATTAACATCATAGCAATCGAACGGGCATCGACTTTATCCGTTTTCGTCTTTCTAAGGCTTAGACCTTTTCTGTAAAGATTGGTATGTAACGGGTTGATAACACAGGTGGGTAGACCTTTATCAATGAGCGATCCGAGAAGATTGAGTGAGTAGTGACCGGTAGCTTCAAGACCTATTTTTATTTTGGTCTTATCATCAGTCACAGAGAACATCTTCTCATACAGCTCATCAAAGCCCGCCTTGTTATTCGGAATAGTAAATACCGGAAAGAGCTTATCGGCTTCTGATCCCAAGATGCAGCAATCATGTTTATCCTTTGCAACATCGATACCAACATAGATCATCCACATGATCCTCCTTAAAAGTATTTGACGCTGTATTGGATCCACAGGGCTCTCTGCCGATGTAACCTCGTTCTACATAAACCGTCATGCGGTATCTAACTGATTAACACTTTGACAAAGAGGCTGTGGTTGGAGCCTTTCTGTAACCGTCTATGCGGTAGGAGGCAAAGACCAATCCACAGCATCTTCAACAGCATACCCTATACCTTAGAACAGGTAAAGAATGGGTATGACTATATAATACGAGGAAGAATAAAATATGTCAGTTTACATTGCCTGTTGTTAACAATTTAAAGAAAAATTACGACTTCATTTTTGTTACGGTCAGAAGAGAACAGGTAGAGGAGGCATTACAGACCTTAAAGGATTGTCCCTGTAAGAATATTGTCACCATGGTAAATACAGCGGAAAGCTACGAAAAGTGGGAAAAAATACTGGGAAAAGGACGTTTGATTCCTGCATTTCCGGGAGCGGGGGGAGAAATGAAGGGAAAAGTGGTAAAGGCATCGTTGACACCGGCGCTGATTCAAAAGACAAGCTTTGGGGAAATTTCCGGAAAGAGGACGAAGAGAGTAAAACAATTGGAGAGCTTGTTTCGGAAAGCGAAAGTTCCCTATGAAATATGTCCTTCCATGGAAGAGTGGCAACTCTGCCACCTTGCTTTGGTGGTGCCTTTGGGGGATGCCATACGAGAAGGTAAAGGAAATCATTTGGATGCGGCAGGGAATCAGCAGTTGATGAAAAAAACTACACGTCGAATAAAAAGAAATCTATACCTTTTACAGAAAAAGGGAGTGAGAATCATCCCGCAAAAGTTAAAGTGCTTATCTTATCTTCCGGACTCGATTTGTACTTTCGCTCTTACAAAATTGTTTTGTTCAAAGATTGGAGAAATCTATATTTATCCTCATGCACATTATGCGGAGCAGGAAATGCTATATCTTCATAAGACTTTCTACCGGCATATGAGGAAGCTTTGATAGCCGGATTGGCATTTAATACTGTCAATTTTACTTAATCTTAGATTTGTTAAATTCGATTTCCATTTTTGCATCTGAACTTACATTTTATGAAGAAAAATCATAAAAAATTATTTGACGAAAATAAAAAAAATATTATAATTATTATTGCAACTTTCTTAAAAATAGATATTTACGATATTATTTAATGATTTATAGAAATCGTATCAATGGAAAGGAGAAGCAGATGACCAAACAAAAACTTAATCTTTTGGTAGGGTCTATTGGAGCATTTCTTGGAATTTTTGTCTTTATTGCCTATATCCCTCAAATTTACGCCAATTTACAAGGAAGCAAAGCGCAACCGTTTCAACCATTATTTGCTGCAATTTCCTGCCTGATTTGGGTTATTTATGGATGGACTAAAGAACCGAAAAAGGACTGGATTCTCATTATTCCTAATTCAGCGGGAGTGATTTTAGGGGGATTAACCTTTCTTACTGCTTTGTAACTTTATATAATGAATATACGAGCCGGCAAATTTTTTGGTTCTATAATAAATGTTGGGGTCAGCACCGAATAGGTGCTGACTTCAGCATTATTTTTTTGCAAAACAAAAGCATATGAGGCTCGCATGCTTTACAATAAAAGTGTCCAAGCCCTAAAGAAAGGATGCGATCTCATATGCCTACTAATGATTATATACAACCCTTCTTCAATATTAAAGGGGAATTTATTACCAATTTCTACCGGAAAGATGATTCATTAATCTATGAAGTGATACTTCCTGTTACAGAGCATACCTGCCCTTGTTGCGGGCAGACTACGAAATACATAAAGGACTACCGAGTCCGTACGATCAACTTAGGGAGTATCCACGGCTTATATATTTGTGCTAAATACAAGCAACGTAGATATTCTTGCCCTCAATGCACCCATTCATTTTCAGAAGAAAATCCCTTTATTCAGCGTTATAAACAATTAGGTATGACCACCATTGCTGAAATATTTCGCTTATTACATGAAGGGCTGAACTACACGACTATCGCTCGGGCTTGCCATGTCTCCGTAACTACCGTCATTCGGTATTGTTCCCTTATTTCTATTTCTCGCCCCAAAGAATTGCCGACCGTCTTGGGTATAGATGAGTTTAGAGGCAATGCAGCCGGGCAAAAATATCAGGTCATCTTAACCGACCCGGATAGCCATCATATTATTGATGTGTTACCGAAGAAGGATACGAATGCACTGTGTCGGTATTTCGCATCCTATAGCCGAAAAGCAAGCCAAAAGGTTCGCTTTATTGTGATGGATATGTCTCCGCAATTTAGGCTCGTCATGGAAACCTTATTTCCTCAGGCTCATATTGTGTGTGACCGTTACCATGTCTGCCGTTTAGTGGATTGGGCAGTAGAACGAGTTAGAAAACGTGAGCAAAAGAAGTTGGTACGCTATTCAGCCATGCTAAAGAGCAACAAGAGGATACTCATGAAACACCCCGGTAGATTAACGGATGCTGAGCTTATTAAGTTAGAAGAGATCTTACGGGTTTCCGATGACTTAAGAAAAGCATATAAATTAAAACAAGAGTTCATTCATATCTTTGAAAGACAGGGTAAGGAACGAATTACGCACCATTTAGAATGGTGGTTAAAGAGTGTAAAGACTGCTCAGTTAACGGAATTTAGGAACTTTTCCACATCCTTTGTTTCATGGAAAGGGCAGATAACCAATGCGTTCTTACTACCTTTTTCAAACGGCTATACGGAGGGATGCAATAACAAGATCAAAGTATTGAAACGAATAAGTTACGGTCTTAGACACTTTGGCCGCTTCCGAACTCGTATCCTATTGTTGAGCAAAAAGAACGACACCGAACACAATGGTGTTCGGTGCCAAAAAAACTTGTTGGTTAGCTAGACCCCAACATTTGCAAAAGAGCCATTTTTGCTTTACGGCAAGAATGCCTTTTTTGTATACAAAGATAAACGTTTAAGCGTATTTTGCATAAATGGCAAGAAGAAATTAATCGCTATACGAATGACAAATAAGCGTTTATTCCTATTTATCCTAGGACGCCACTTTGATATAATTATTTTGTACTTATAAATATATATTAGGAGGGGATGCTATGGGTGATTGGAAAAAGTGTATTGCCTTCATGGCTAAATATGTGCCTTTATGGGTTATCATATCGGCCGGTATCGCTTACATGTGGCCACACCTGTTTCGCGATTACAAAGTGGTGATTTCTCCCTGTCTGAGTTTAATTATGCTTGGCATGGGACTTTCGATGACTCCGCAGGACTTTAAGCTGATTATATTACGACCTAAGGATGTTATTATCGGTATTCTTACGGTATATATATGTATGCCCTTGGTCGGGATCGGCTTAGGTAAGGTTTTGGGATTATCCCCTATGCTTGCGGTAGGGCTTATCCTGTTGGGCTGTTCACCGACGGGAACGACGTCGAATGTCATGACCTTTCTGGCGAAGGGGGATAAGGCTTTATCCGTTACCATTTCCAGTATCAGCACCATGTTGGCGCCTCTTGTCATGCCGACCTTGCTGATGTTTTATGCCGGAACGTATATGAATGTTGACGGAATGGCGTTATTTATGAGCATCATTAAAATCGTTATTGTACCGGTGGTACTCGGTCTGGTCATTCGTAAGGCGGCAGCTAAGTATATGGATACTATCTTGGCACTCGTACCGGCGACCACTATTTTTGCCATTGTTACGGTAACACTGGTTGTTGTAGCCCTAAATGTCAAGTTGTTACAGGCTGTGGCACTGGAAGCGGCTGTGGCACTGGTATTGTACACCTTCTGCGGTTTGGCGCTCGGTTTTGCCATATCCAAGCTTTTGCGGATGCCGGCTGAAAAAGGTAAGGCCATGACCTTTGTTGTCGGTGTGCAGAATACGGCTTTAGCCGTAGCACTGGCCGTACAGTACTTTGATCCCGTAGCAGCCTTACCGGGAGCCATCGGTGTTGTATGGACTACTATTTGTTGTTCGTTTATAGCTTCTGTGTGGGCCGGTCGCGATGCTAAAGCGGGCGGCATGGGACAGTGAGATTAAAACGGCTTAATGTAAACGGAGGGAATGAAATCATGTCTAAATTTAATAAGGTTACACCGGAATTTGTTGAAAAACTGCGTAGCATTTTAGGAGAAAAAGGCGTTACGACGGACCCGGAAAAACTCCTGACCTTCCAAACGGATGAAGAAGGGAACTCCTACTGGTTCCGCACCCCGGAAGTGGTTGTTTTCCCGGAAACGACGGAACAAGTAGCGGCCGTTGTGAAACTTGCCAATGAACACCTCGTTCCTATTACGCCGCGTGCCGCAGGATCGGGCGTTGCCTGCGGAGCTATTCCCATTCACCACGGATTGGTTATGGAACTCGACAGAATGAATAAGATTCTGGAGCTGGATGAAGATAATTTATACGCCGTTGTTCAGACGGGTGTTCGTACCAGTGAAATACAGGAACAGTGCCGTCAACGGGGGCTTTTGTATGCCGGAGATCCGTGTAGTGCCGACAGCTGTCAAATCGGCGGTAATGTGGCAACCAATGCGGGCGGTAATAAGGCTGTTAAATACGGTACGACAAGAAATCAAATTTACGGCATGAAGGTCGTTACCCCTACGGGTGATATTGTAAACATCGGCGGCCGCTTACAAAAATGTTCGACCGGCTACTGCCTGGAACAACTTTTCTGCGGCTCTGAAGGCACCCTGGGGATTATTACGGAAGTAACGTTGAAGCTTCGCCCCTTGCCGCCTTATAAGTTTGACCTGGTATCTATTTTTAAGACTGATGATGAAGCCTTTACCTTGCCGAACAAGTTACTCAAAGCGGGGATTGAACCGACCAGTATTGAATACATGGATAACGAAGCACTGAAAATTTCGTCCAACTACTGCGATATTACATTGCCCCATGTAGATGAAGGGGTCTGCTACGTTATCGTAACGGTAGAAACTTTTGATGAAGATGAGTTGGACAGAAAGATGGAAAAGGCCGGCGATGTTTGTGAAGCGTGCGGTGCCATCGATGTCATTGCAGCGGATGAACGTATTTGGGGTTGCCGCCGCCAATTTGCCGAAGCGGCGAGAGACATCGATATTATGTTTGTTGCCGAAGATTTTGTCGTGCCCTTGGACAAGATTGCCGAAATCACATCCAAGCTTCCGGCTTTGAAAGCAAAACACGGCCTTTATACCGTTACGGTTGCCCATATCGGTGACGGCAATATTCACGTGTTGCCCTTGAATAAGGACGGTCTGTCGCCTGAAGGGTGGATGGAAAAGATGGAAGCCTTCCATGCCGATCTCTTTAAGGAAGTCTATGCTTTGGGCGGTAAGATGTCGGGCGAACACGGCGTAGGGTATAAGAAATTGAAAGAATTCAAACGCCATACGCCGGAAGGGGAACGCAATATTATTAAAGCCATTAAAAAAGCCCTCGATCCGAACAATATTATGAATCCGTCGAAAATTGTAGATATCGACGAATAGGGGAATATAGAGTATGGGGTATGGGGTATACAAGATTTTGTATGCCCCGTACTTTTTATGTATAAAGCGAAAAAACAGAGAAAAAGAGGTTGACAAGAGAAAGTGAATGCGGTAAGATAAACGAGTTGCCAAACGGCGAGTGACCTTTGAAAACTGAACAATACAAACCAAATGAACGCCAGAGTGCGAGGTCTTATGTATATAAGATTTCATTGAGTAAGTATGAACAAACAATAAGTAAGGACGAGCCAAAAAGAGCTCTTTCCATAGTATCATGGAGAGTTTGATCCTGGCTCAGGACGAACGCTGGCGGCGTGCTTAACACATGCAAGTCGAACGAGAGCGTAGAGAAAGCTTGCTTTTTCTACAATCTAGTGGCAAACGGGTGAGTAACGCGTAAACAACCTGCCCTACGGATGGGGACAACAGCTGGAAACGGCTGCTAATACCGAATACGTTCCGAAAGTCGCATGACTATCGGAAGAAAGGATGGCCTCTATTTATAAGCTATCGCCGGAGGAGGGGTTTGCGTCTGATTAGCTAGTTGGAGGGGTAACGGCCCACCAAGGCGACGATCAGTAGCCGGTCTGAGAGGATGAACGGCCACATTGGAACTGAGACACGGTCCAGACTCCTACGGGAGGCAGCAGTGGGGAATCTTCCGCAATGGGCGAAAGCCTGACGGAGCAACGCCGCGTGAGTGAAGACGGCCTTCGGGTTGTAAAGCTCTGTTATACGGGACGAAAAATCTTGTGGTTAATACCCATAAGAAGTGACGGTACCGTAAGAGAAAGCCACGGCTAACTACGTGCCAGCAGCCGCGGTAATACGTAGGTGGCAAGCGTTGTCCGGAATTATTGGGCGTAAAGGGCGCGCAGGCGGCTTCTTAAGTCTGTCTTAAAAGTGCGGGGCTTAACCCCGTGATGGGATGGAAACTGGGAAGCTCAGAGTATCGGAGAGGAAAGCGGAATTCCTAGTGTAGCGGTGAAATGCGTAGATATTAGGAGGAACACCAGTGGCGAAAGCGGCTTTCTGGACGAAAACTGACGCTGAGGCGCGAAAGCCAGGGGAGCGAACGGGATTAGATACCCCGGTAGTCCTGGCCGTAAACGATGGGTACTAGGTGTAGGAGGTATCGACCCCTTCTGTGCCGGAGTTAACGCAATAAGTACCCCGCCTGGGGAGTACGGCCGCAAGGTTGAAACTCAAAGGAATTGACGGGGGCCCGCACAAGCGGTGGAGTATGTGGTTTAATTCGACGCAACGCGAAGAACCTTACCAAGCCTTGACATTGATCGCAAGGAGTAGAGATACTCTGTTCTTCTTCGGAAGACGAGAAAACAGGTGGTGCACGGCTGTCGTCAGCTCGTGTCGTGAGATGTTGGGTTAAGTCCCGCAACGAGCGCAACCCCTATCTTCTGTTACCAGCACGTAAGGGTGGGGACTCAGGAGAGACTGCCGCAGACAATGCGGAGGAAGGCGGGGATGACGTCAAGTCATCATGCCCCTTATGGCTTGGGCTACACACGTACTACAATGGCTCTT
>NZ_JAQCUN010000041.1:8647-10612 GCF_027685385.1 Megasphaera sp. AF13-6AC | reverse complement strand
AGTCCGTTGAAGCGACAAAAAGTACCTTTGCAGCTTGGCAAGTTGAGCATGCTGATGAATTTCAACAGTTGATCGATAAATATGTATAAAGAAAATAATCCCTTGGCTATATAAGCCAAGGGATTATTTTCTTTATATCTTAAACATTAAATCTGAAATAGGTGACATCGCCGTCTTGCATAGGATAATCTTTCCCTTCCAAGCGTACGAGTCCTTTTTCTTTAGCAGCTAATTCGCTACCGCAGGCAATGAGATCGTCGTATGATACAATTTCGGCACGAATAAAACCGCGTTCAATGTCCGTATGAATTTTACCTGCCGCTTTTTGCGCCCGCGTTCCTTTGACAATCGTCCAAGCGCGGACTTCATCGGCACCGGCCGTGAAGAAGTTAATTAAGCCCAAGAGTGCATAGCTGGCATGGATTAACTTCGTAAGCCCCGCCTCGGGAAGACCGAGCTCTTCCAGGAACATAGCCGCTTCATCATCGGGAAGTTCGGCGATTTCCGATTCTATTTTTGCCGATACGGCAACGACTTGGGAACCTTCGGCGGCAGCGAATTCCGTCACCTTCTGTACGAGCGGATTTTCCGTAGCTGTGGCGGCTTCATCTTCCGCTACGTTACAAATATATAAAATGGGTTTAAGGGTTAATAAATTCAATTCTTTGAGTAAGGGCAACTCATCTTTTGTCAGCTGTGCCTTGCGGGCGCCTTCACCGTTTTCCAGGCAGGTAAGCACTTTCTCGAGGACTGCTAATTCGGCTTTTGCAGCCTTGTCACCGCTTTTGGCAATTTTATTCAGTCTGTCTGCACGCTTTTGAGTTGTTTCCAAGTCGGCAAGGCATAGTTCAGTGTTAATAATATCAATATCGCGCAACGGGTCTACGGACCCGGAGACATGGGTTATGTTTTCGTCCTCAAAACAACGGACTACTTCAGCAATGGCATCGGTTTCTCGAATGTGGCTGAGAAATTTATTCCCTAGACCTTCGCCCTTGGAGGCACCTGCAACGAGGCCTGCAATATCGACGAAACGCATAACTGCCGGGACGACGCTTTTGGGATGATACATATCCGTAAGGACGGAAATGCGCTTATCGGGAACTTCTACGACCCCGACATTCGGTTCGATAGTGCAGAACGGATAGTTTGCCGCTTCGGCACCGGCTTTGGTTATGGCATTGAACAGCGTGCTTTTTCCGACATTCGGTAAGCCGACAATACCGACTTCAAGATTTGTACTCATCATATCACCTTTAATCGTTAATATATAATCAAAATTATCAGTTCAAATACACATTATACCATAAAACGGGGCCTTGTGATGAGATCCGTACTTGGCACTTTTTAGGAGTAAAAAAGAACCGCAACCGATTAAGTTAAACGGTTGCGGTTCTTTTTTATTTTATAAGGAATGTGCGCGTAATTCTTCGTCTGAGTGAACGGAAATCCATGCAGGCGGAATATCAAATACCGTAAACGCCCCCGTAGCCTTATGTTTTGCTAACCGGTTTAAACCACGTGCATATGCGGTTAATACGGAACCTGTAAATTCAGGATTGCTGTCGAGTTGCAAGCGATATTCTACAACATGTTTCGTACCCGGAGTGCTTTCGCCGCTGCGTAAAACAAAACCGCCGTGGGGAATGCCCTTGTGATCGCGATCGAGTTCTTCTTGAGAAATGAAGTGAACGACCGTTTCATAACCGACGAAATAGTTCTTCATTGTTTTGATTTCATTTTCAATGCGAGCTTTGTCAGCCCCTTCGGCAGCTACGACGTAGCAGTCTCTTAAGTGGGCTTCTTGACCCGTAACTTCCGGCATTTCACCGTTGCGGATAGCATTTAAGTATTTATCCTTAGGAACTGTATATTGACGAGCGTCTACAACACCGTCAATACGGCGAATGGCGTCGGAATGACCTTGGCTTACGCCACGCCCCCAGAAGGTATAAGACTTACCTT
>NZ_JAQCUN010000041.1:0-8637 GCF_027685385.1 Megasphaera sp. AF13-6AC | reverse complement strand
GGTATAAGACTTACCTTGCGGTAAAATAGCTTCTGCAAAAACACGTTGCAATGAGAACATGCCCGGGTCCCAACCGCAGGAAATGAGAGCTGCCGTGCCGGCGGCTTTAGCGGCCTTATCTACATTATTGAAGTGTTCCGTAATACGCGGATGCGTATCGAAACTGTCAATACATGTGAAGTGGGCAGCTACTGCCGGGGTTTGTTCAATTAAGTCCGTTGCAGAACCGCCGCACAGAATCATGACGTCGATTTTACCCTTGAAATTAAGCATTTCATCCATTGTATAAGCCGGTACGCCGCTTACTGTTTTAATACCCTTACGGCGAGAAAAAACGCCTATCAATTCCATGTCCGGCTGTAATTTTACGGATGCTTCCGCGCCGCGACCCAAGTTTCCATAACCGACAATACCGATGCGAATTTTGTCCATGTCGTGCCTCCTGTATAAATACCTTTACTTCTATAAATCGGTTTTTATTGTATCACATTCGTCGTTTGTTGTGTATGTATTTTTGCTTAAAACTTTAATTTTTTAATTCTATTCACGGCCTCAACCGTATTTTCTCTTGAACCGAATGCCGTAAGCCTCATATATCCTTCTCCGTGCGGACCGAAACCGCTACCGGGAGTGGTGACAACACCGGTTTGTTCCAAAAGCAGGTCGAAGAAGTCCCAACTTTTCATGCCTTTAGGCGTTTGTACCCAGGCATAAGGAGAGTTGAGAGCTCCGTAAACGGTATATCCCGCATCTGTTAAACCGTCGCGAATGATACGGGCGTTTTCCATGTAATAGGCTACATCTGCACGGCATTGCTTTTGACCTTCTTCGGAGTAGTATGCTTCGGCGGCACGTTGAATGATATACGGCGTACCGTTGAAGAAGGTGCATTGGCGACGATTCCACATGGGGTTTAAAGGGGTTTTAATGCCGTCGTGAGTATAAGCGACACAGGCTTTAGGTACGACTACGTAGGAACAACGAGTGCCTGTAAAGCCTGCATTTTTCGAAAAAGAACGTAGTTCGATGGCCACCTCTTTGGCCCCGTCTATTTCGAAAATACTGTGGGGAACGTCGTTTTCCGTAATATAAGCCTCATAGGCCGAGTCGTAGATCAAGATGACCTTATTGCGATGAGCGTAATCCACCCATTCCTGCAAATCCTCACGCGACATGGCTGTGCCCGTCGGATTGCTGGGATTGCACAGGTAAACGATGTCGACAGGTTCAGTAGGCGGGGTAGCTTTAAAGCCGTTTTCCGGCGTGCAGGGTAAGTAGACGACGCCGTCGTAACGCCCCGTTTTTTCATTAAAGGCTCCTGTATGGCCGAACATAACATTGGAGTCGAGGTATACGGGATATACAGGGTCGGCAATTGCAAAGGTAAGATTATGGCCAAAAATTTCCTGAATGCAGGCTACATCTGTTTTGGCTCCGTCACCGATAAAAACTTCGTCCGTATCAAGGCTTACTCCGCGGGTTTCATAATCGCCCTTAATGATGGCATGACGGAGAAAATCATACCCCTGTTCGGGGCCGTAGCCGTGAAACGTTTCGGCAGTTGCCATGTCGTCAACTGCTTTGTGGAGTGCTTCAATAATAGCGGGTGCCAGAGGTTTCGTGACGTCACCGATACCGAGACGGATTACTTGTCTGTCAGTTTTCTTTTCATAGTCGGCAACCTTCTTGGCAATTGTTTGGAATAAATAATTCCCGGGAAGTTTGTTGTAGTTTTCGTTTACGTGAGCCATAAGGGCCTCCTTAAGAAGATTTATTCATTTCAAATAAAATGATATTTTATTCTACTACACCCCTTTTTTGTTGAAAAGGAGGAAAAATCATATTTGCACACTGTGCTATACAAATGGGTAATGCCGTGTAGCACATAACGGTATATGTGTAGCTTATGAATAGACGGGGGATGTGTGCTGACGATGACAGCAGGCTTTCTGTTTGGTATACTGGGCGTACGGAAAATATGGCGGAATACGAGCCGAAGAAAGAGGGGAAGATAATGGGTATTGAAAAAACGGAAACCTATACGCAAACACGCGAATTGCCACTGAATTGTCCGGCTTGCAGTGCGGCCGGCACGACCATAATATATGAGCAAATTGACGGAACGACACAAATGAGGGACAGAATTCTTACAGACAGCGATTTGTTTATGTATGAATGTCCGCATTGCGGTGAACGGGTGCGCATAGAAGCTCCTTGCATTTATGTGGATGAAAAACGGAAAATCGCCGTCTGGAATATGCCTGATCCGAAGTTTGAATTTACGGAACAAGCTTTGGCTGAAAAAATCGGTAATTGGGACATAAGTGATTATACATGTCGCATTACGCGCAGCTGGGGGGAATTGAGGGAAAAGATTATCGAACTTGAGAGCTCGGTAGACGATCGCATTTGTGAGGTCATCAAAAGCGGTGCTTACAGTTTGATTAAGGCTGAAGATCGTAAAGTGTTACCTCTTGAGTCGTATCATATAGATTATTGCACACAAGAAGGAGATAGTCGGGCTATCGGATTAGTATTTATGCGATCCGATATGGGTGGACAAGCGTATGTATATCCCTTGACGGATCGGGTAATACAGGTAACGGACGACATCTTCCGACCTTTGCTGGACGGGCTGGACTTATATAATCGTCGCGGCGAGTTTTTCCGGTTTACTTATGAAACGGCACACAATTTTGTTATGCAAACGACTGAGGCGGCACAAGAACAAAATAAGAAATATGAAGAACTCATCAGCCTGTGGGTGAAGACCTTGGCTAAAGAACTATATCATGTCGACTTGTAAAACTGATAGATCAGGGTAACGAAAACCGTGCCTTTTAGATAAGGTGCGGTTTTTTGTTATGCTGTAGACGTATAAAGAGGTCTTAGCGTATGTATAAAGCGGTGGGGCTCTTTCGTCGCCCTGCGTAAGGATATATAATCAAGATATATAGTTCTGTTGATAAATAATTATAGGAGAACGGGTATGAATGCATACACTCTTTCAAATTTGACGGATATGGTTAAAGAAGGCTTGCATACAAGACGATTTTTAAAACAAATCAATCTTACGGCAGAAGCCTTGGATCGTATTATTACACGAACTTCTGTAGATGAGGCCGTTGCGGAAGTCGCATTCATGACAAATGAAGACGGTCGTTTCAGAACCGAGGCCGTACCGGGTGTTTTAAAGCGGCATATACCGGTGCTGGTAAACGAGCCGTCATGCGGTTGGTTAAAATATTGTTATTACTATATACTGGCCCGTATTTATCCGGAAAATGTAGCTTATTGGACAGACGATCACATTGAAACGGTGCTGTCTCGAGATGATGAGTACGGATTGGGACGTGCCGTTGTGTTGCAGATTTTGCGTAGCCTATATAGATATGAACGCCGATATCTTCCGTTTTCTCCTTTACGGGAAATGAGATTTTTGTCGCCGGAAGAGATTATAGAAAACGGCTTTAGTGAAGAATATCTGAAACTTCGCGATATCAGTACGGAGTATTATATTTATGAATTTATGCGTATCGGCTGTGCCATTACCCCTTACGATACACTGGGACATATAGGAGGGGTGCATTATGTGGCTGTATACGCGGCACGACAACTTTTTGCCGCCGGGGTGCCCGTTGATGTAGCCCTCGTATCGGGAGCGGCAGCTGTACATGACATAGGAAAATACGGTTCCAAGAAGAGCGAAGAACGCAGAGTTCCGTACCTGCACTATTTTTATACGGATCTTTGTTGTCGCCGTGTAGGTATCCCCGAAATCGGTCATATTGCGGCAAACCACTCTGTTTGGGATTTGGAACTGGAAAACTTGCCGGTTGAGGCATTGTTATTAATTTATGCTGATTTTCGCGTTAAAAGTCGGCGAGAAAACGGTCGTGAAAAAGTTTGTTTCTATACATTAAAAGAAGCTTTTGATGTTATTTTGCAAAAGTTGGATAATGTAGACGAGGCTAAAAAGCATCGCTATCAAAGAGTGTACGAGAAGTTGGCCGACTTTGAACAATATATGACTATGTCCGGTGTTAATACGGTTTTACCTGACGATTTTTCCGATTGGCCGGCCAGTCCGGGAAACCGTGAGAATGGGGAGCCTGTGTTGCGTGAAGGGGAATCGGTCGTTCGCGCTTTGACCTATACGGCTATTGATCACAATATCCGTATGATGCGTCTTTTCCAAAAAGGGAATGAGTTTTCACGTTTTTTGGAAGAGGCTCGCAGTGAGCGCAGTTGGAAGAACGTACGTAATTACATAAGTACGCTTGAAGAGTATTTTACATATATGACGGAGCGTCAGAAAACGATTACACTGCAATTTCTTTATGAAATTTTGTCGTATCAGGATGTAGACATTCGTATGCAGGCTGCCAGATTGATGGGAAATATTGTCGCGACTTTTGAAGAAAAGTATCGCAAAGAGATTCCCGAAGGCATTACCATGCCTCCCAGAGAGGTAACCAGTGCCGGCCTTTTTGCACATTATATGTCGCTAATCGTAAAGCCCGGCTGGCGTTTTACGCAACAACATCGGAACTGGATTTCCTACTGCCTGGGAGAATTTGTGCAAAGTGCCTTGCAATATTGTGATGAAGATGAGTGCCGGGAATATTTGGATATTTTACAACGATACTATAGCCGCACGAACTATCAAAGTGAGATTTTCATTGTCTTGCTTACTGCCTTGAATCGCGCTGATATTATACAGGGCGCAACGGGATTTATTGAAACCTTGGGGACTTTTATCGAAGCGGCTTTGAGTCATGCCGATTTAAATGTACGCGTTGCGGCTTTGCGTTGCAAAGCCACTCTGGTAGATGCGTATGATGAGGAGATGTATTTTGCCGACTTGTTGGATACGCTGGGACTTTCGGCTAATGAAGCGGATTTGAATGAAGAATCGGGAGCTCTTTTTCTGGATAATTTGAAGATGAGCACTCACTGGGTCATTAAGGCCGCTAACATCGAGGTTCTTTTGCACTTTTTACAAATGACACATCAGCCGAGCAGTGTTATGCACTTGGGTACGCATTTAGCCAATGTATTGAAAGTCAGCGAAAGTTGTTTCGTTCGGGCCGCTGCCGGAAAGGCTTTGTTGCGAGTTGCCGCTTATATGACATTTACACAACGCAATGAAATTGCCGTGGAACTGTTTAACGGTCTCGAATTGGGAGATTTGCGCATATCAAAGTATGTTCCCGAATATTTAGGCCGGCTTGTATTACAACTGTCGCCGAGCGAAGTGGATGAATTTATCGGTAATATTGAAAATCAAATTGTGACGGCCACGACTCATGTAGCCGCTTCAATGGTTCATACGGTGGGTGTCATGGTCGGCAATTTTCAGGAATTTGCCGAACGCTTTCCCCAGGAAGAAATTCGAAACGAGAGTCGGAAACGGCGATTACTGTATATCATGATTAAGACATATGCGCACTTTAACAGGGAACTGAGTCGCGATGCCTTTAGACAAATGGGGCGGTTTATCTTTGCCAACCCTGTCTTGTCTTTGGATGAAGTGGATTTTTTCTTTTCTCATGCGTATAAGAAATTGCTCGTCTTATTGTCTGAACAACAAGAAGAGGCTCTCGATTTTTATAACAATGCGGCAGTGCTTAATCACATTTATCGCTATATCGGGATTCATCGATTGGAACGGGAACGTTTTGATTTTGCCCCACCTCGCAAGGTGTGCTTTTATCCGGGAACCTTCGACCCTTTCAGCCTGGGCCATAAAGCGATTGCCATTCAGATTCGAGACTTGGGCTTTGACGTGTATTTGGCACTTGATGAATTTTCTTGGTCGAAGCATACACAGCCGCGCTTGATGCGAAGAAAGATTATGAATATGTCCGTTGCCGATAAAGAGCATATTTACCCATTCCCCGACGATATTTCTATCAATATGGCTAACCCGTCCGACCTGAAGAGGTTGAAAGAAATTTTTGCGGGTCGCGAACTGTACTTGGCTGTCGGTACGGACGTTATAGAAAATGCGTCGGCATACAGAAACGAACCGTCGGAACACTCGGTTCACACATTGAATCATATTGCTTTTGAGCGGGAGACAAGAAACGGAAAATACGATCCCGAATCGTTTTGTCATCCCATACAGGGAGACTTAATCACCTTAAAGCTGGATAAGTTTTATGAGGATATCAGCTCTACGCGTATTCGTGAGAACATCGACTTAAATCGGGATATATCGAATCTTATCGATGCGGTGGCACAGCAGTTTATTTATGAAAATAATTTATATTTACGTGAACCGGCATACAAGCACGTTTTTGATGCAAAGAACATGGATATAAGCCTCTTTGAAACGCATCAGAAGAGTGAAGAGCTGCCGTCTGCAGGAGAATTGAATGCCGCCGGCTATGACGGTATGTGTGTTTCATCCTATGTTTGCCGTGATGATGTTCGTTCTTTGTATATAGAGTGGACCGAAAAGGAACGACAAGTCATTGCTTATGCGGCGGCTCATCATGTGGGTATTCGTGAATTGCACACCGAATTCGGTGATACGGATATTGCGTCTCGCATCCGTGAGGCTGCGGAAGGAACTGTTGCGTCCATAGGCTTCCTCTATATCCGGATGGCGGTCGCGGCGGGAGATATTCGGGAAATTCTTATTACGGAGCTGATGACCGCTCTTATTGCACAAGACTATGCATATGCCTTGTATCATCCTGTTGATGCGGCCGGTGGTTACGGAGATGAAGCGATGATTGAGGCCTTGCAAGACAGAGGATTTCAGAACATTGCCCCGCCCGGAGCCGATCCGGTATATGCCGTCAGCTTGAAGAGTCCCGTGGTTCTTTTTAGAGATGTGGAGACTGTTTTGAAGAATCCCTTTAACAAGAACCTTACGGTATTGCAGGCTTTAGATAAGGCTCACGAACGGTTGTTGGAAACCATGCGACGTATTTATCCGGGAAAGCTTATTCTTTCTTTTACTCCGAGCGTTGTGCACAAAAAAATTATTAATGAAGCCGTGCACTTAAACGGCGTTTCCGCAGTAAATGACGGTAAACGACGTTACGGTCCGTACATGTCCGTACCCTTCGGTAAGACCTTAAGTGATGTCTTAATACCCAATACGGTAACGAAGGCTTTACACATAGAAAAGTATTTTGAACGGTCTGTGCGAGGTTTTAAAATGGCGGAATCACGGTACTATTCGTCCGTAATCAATCAGGTAAAGACTATCCGCTCCTTTAATCGACCGGTGATGTTGATTGACGATTTATTACATAAGGGTTATCGCATGCGTATGCTCGTTCCTTATTTGGAGGAATGCGGAATCGATATTAAGGCCGTCTTAACAGGTGTAATGACAGGTCGGGCGGCCGATATGATGAGTGAATGGGGAATACGGGCTGAGTGTGCTTACTTTCTGCCTACTCTGGAGGTATGGCTGAATGAACGCGACTGTTATCCTTTCTTAGGGGGCGACAGTATCATGCAGGCTGACGGAAGCGGCGATGACAATCCGTTCATCAATCTTGTCTTGCCTTATGTAAAACCCGGGTTTATCGGTAAGGGGGATGACGAGGCCGTATACCGGTATTCGCGCACTTGCCTGAAAAATGCGCTGCACATTATGGAAACTTTGCAGGAGACATATCAGCAGACATTTGAACGACGCCTAACTTTGAAACGTCTGGGTGAGGTGGTTTCACCCTTGCGCATTCCCGATATGAACCCCGGAGTAATCTTTGATAAGAGTATGAATCCGTCACGGTTTATAGAAAATGATATTGAACAATTACTAAGATTTCGATGGAAAAATTCGTAGATTCTAAATAGGAGATATATCATGTATATTCATGATTTACCGAAGGAAGCGGGCATTCTTAAGACTATAGACTTAGTTGCGTTTCAAATGCCGCAACGGCGTCTGAAAGTAAATATTGCGGCTCTCGGTGATGTAGGGACTACTATGCTGACAGGTCTGCGCCTTTTAGGCGGAGATTGTCTTGACCGATGCGGCATGTATGACATTAACAAGGCCAATCTGGAACGGCTGGAAATGGAGATGAATCAAATCATTTATCCTGACGGGTCTGTGCGGGTGCCGCCCGTTGAAATTGTGACGGAAGAGACACTTTTTGATTGTGATGTCTTTATCTTTTGTGCTACTAAGGCTGTGCCGCCGGTAAGTGTCGGAGGGGATGTGCGCATGGCCCAGTATGAAGCAAACAAAGGATTGGTGAAGCATTTTGCTTGTTTGGCTCGCGAACGAAAATTCTCCGGGCTGACCTGCATCGTGTCGGATCCCGTGGATCCGTTATGTCGAGTATTTTTAAAAGAAGCGGCAGTGCCGCCCGGATATGTGCAAGGATTCGGCTTGGGAGTGATGTACGGACGAGCCTTGTATTATGCTGAAAAAAACGGTATAGGTGAAAGATTTAAAGCCGAGGGGCGCGTATACGGGCCGCACGGGGCCGATTTAGTCGTAGCCGACAGTTTGAAGGATTATGATGACGAACTTTCTCGACAGCTAACGGAGAGGGTCGTAACGGCTAATCTTGTTGTCCGTGATTTGGGCTACAAACCGTATATTGCACCGGCCTTGTCATCAGCGGCACTGTCTATTCTTTATGCCTTACGCGGACAGTG
>NZ_JAQCUN010000040.1:0-10719 GCF_027685385.1 Megasphaera sp. AF13-6AC | reverse complement strand
AAGGCGCAGACGGCTATTGATAAGAAACTGTCTACCGTAGTCGGGAATACGACGGTAGAACTTAACGGAGCTCGTGACCCGGGCGTGCGTACGGAAGAAACAAACCTGGGCGATCTCATTGCCGACGCTTTCTTATGGCAGGCTCAACAGGCCGTAGCCTTGAAGGGGATCACCGTTGACGGAGCTATCCAAAATGGCGGTACTATCCGCAGCTCCATTGATGCAGGCAAGATTACGGAAAATGATGTTTTGCGTGTCATGCCGTACCATAACTATTTACAATATGTGACTTTAAAAGGAGCTGTCTTGCTGGAAGTGTTGGAAGCGGCAACCTGCACGACGCCGCAGGCTATAGGCGCCTTCCCTCAAGTAGCAGGCATTACTTATACAGTTGATACAACGAAGCCCTATGCTGAAGGTTCGCAGTATCCCCATTCGACTTACTATGCACCGGCAAAGCCCGGCTCGCGAGTTACCATTGCAACTGTCGGCGGTAAGGCTTTCGATCCCGAAGCGACATATTGCATCGCAATGCCCGATTACCTTACTTATGGCGGCGATACATACTATGCACTTACAGATCCGGCTAAGGTGGAAACGGAAACAACCGGGTATCTTGACGTAGACAGTATGAAAAACTATATTCAGACCGTATTGGGCGGTACTGTCGGCAATACATATGCACAACCGCAGGGGCGGATTACTATTGTGAAGTAAAAGAAGGTATAAATATGGTACAAATAAAAGAACCGCAACCGCATATTCAGTTAACCGATGCCGTCGATACGGATTGTGCCGTTATTGTCGGCGATCCGGCCCGTGTAGACGTCATGGAGAAATTTTTGGATGAGCCTGAAAAAATTATGGAGAATCGAGAATATCGCACTGTTACGGGGACATATAAGGGGCGGAAAATTCTGGTTATGTCAACCGGTATAGGTGCCCCTTCGGCTGCCATAGGTATCGAAGAGCTTCACAACATCGGAGTGAAGACGGTTATACGAGTGGGTTCATGCGGAGCCCTACAGCCGGAAATTGGCTTGGGAGACTTAATTGTCGGAGAAGGTATTGTGCGTGATGACGGACTTACGAAAAAGTATGCCCCGGAAATCTATCCGGCCGTTCCGTCTTTTAAACTCTTAGCCTTGGCTAAAAAATATGCACCGCAGGCTCATTTCGGAATCATTCGCTCTCATGACGGTTTTTATATGGATGACAATGAAGAAGTGGAAGATTTTTGGGCAAAAAAAGGCGTCTTGGGTTGTGATATGGAATCGGGAGCTTTGGCCGTCGTCGGACGATTGCGAGGCATGGAAACCCTGTCGATTTTAAACAATGTCGTCCTTTGCAACGGAGACTTGGCTGACAGTATCAATTCGCTCGTAAACAGTGCCGACCTTGTTGCCAAGGGCCAGGACGAATCGATTAAATTGGCCCTTAACATTTTGGCCCATGACACGGAGGAATAAGATGGAAACAGCAAAACACGGCTGGCTTTACAGTCAGTTGTTTGCGAACTGGAAACAGTTCGAAGTAAAATATGTATCACTACTTATTTTGTTGCAAGTCGTTGTCTACGCTATTTCACCGGATAGTCCCATCGGGATGATTTCCGGTATAGGCGGAGTTTTATGCCTGGTTTACGGTATGAAGGGACGTAAGATATCCTTCGTCTTCGGGTTTATACAATGCGTATCCATGACTTATATTGCCTGGATCAGTCATGCGTACGGGTCCTTTGCCATGGATATTGTTTATGTAATTTCTCAACCTATAGGGTGGTATTTATGGGGACAGCAGGAAGCGACACGCTCCTTTAAAAAAGGAACGCGAAAGAAGGTTTTTACGGGAGCTGTTGTCGCATGGCTTATCGGTTGGGCTATTTTGGCGTATGTAGGCGGTCAGCTCCCCTATTTCGACTCCATTAACTTTGTAGTCAGCTTCATTGCTCAGATTCTCTATATTTTAAAGTATAATGAAAACTGGTCGCTCTGGATTTTTGTTAATATTGCAAACTTCCTCTATTGGAGTATATTGTCCGTTCAAATGGTTATGGGCGATAATACGGTCGGGACTTTAGGGGCCAACTTGTCGCAAGTAGCGCTTCAGGCAGCCCTTCTGTTCAACGCCGTTTACGCTCAAAAGGTTTGGGCCAGCGGCGGTGCCGATAATGAAGGTGGCACGGAATAAGTTGAATTATCTGTCGGAACCGGTCGAAGAGATGCTTCGACCGGTTTTTATGCGAAAGAGGCCTGTATGGGGCATCTAAATCAACAGGAAAAAGCCTTGATTTACAAGGCTTTTTTGCTTGTCTATAACTGATTTGCCCCATCATTTGCCCCACATTTTTTTATGAGGAATCTTTCCAGACATCTCTGATTTGATTAAATTCCTCAAAAATTTTCTCCTCTAAAGTGTGTCCATATACTTCTACTAACATTGGAATATCTCTATGCCCTAGAATTTTTGCAATAACTCCAAGGTCAAATCCTTTGTGCCAGAGGTAGCTCCCATAGGTATGACGTGCTCCTTTTGTCGTGATAATTGGATAAATATCTAATTCATTTAAAAGAACACTCAAAGCTTTATTGACACTTGCAATGTCTGGTACCAAGTGAATATATCCATAATGCTGAAAAATCATTTTATACCTATTCTTGAGCATCCTTATTGATCAAAGAACATATATCTGTTATATTACAAAAGCTCTCTGACCGCAAAATTCCGTTAATTTACAACCTTATTCCTACTTTCTATTTTACTTTTCTTACAAATAATATTATAACAAAAAGTATTTATTTTCGGAGGTTTTTATGTCATTTCTATCAAAAAATTGGGCAGGACTGTTAGTCTGTCTGATCATTTCTATCATCTCTTGGGTTTTAGGGGGATTTCTGCCTGTTGTGGGAGCACCTGTTTTCGCCATTTTTATCGGAATGATTCTCCATCCCTTTCTCACTTCCTATACACAACTGGATGCCGGTTTGACTTATAGCTCCAAAAAACTGCTTCAGTATGCTGTTATTTTGCTTGGGTTTGGACTCAATATCTCACAAGTTTTCGCAGTTGGAAAATCTTCCCTTCCTGTTATCCTTTCAACTATTTCAATTGCTTTGATTATAGCTTTCTTTTTCCAACGCTTTTTTAACCTTGATACAAAGCTAGCTACCTTGATTGGAGTTGGATCTTCTATCTGTGGCGGTTCTGCCATTGCAGCGACTGCTCCTGTTATTCACGCCAAGGAAAAAGAAGTAGCCCAAGCCATTTCTGTTATCTTTTTCTTCAATGTCTTGGCAGCTCTTATCTTTCCAACTCTAGGTTCTTGGCTCCATCTTTCCAACGAAGGTTTTGCTCTCTTTGCGGGTACTGCGGTCAACGATACTTCCTCTGTGACAGCTACTGCTAGTGTCTGGGATAGTCTTTACAATACAAACACTCTTGAGTCTGCAACTATTGTCAAACTGACACGTACTCTAGCTATTATCCCTATCACTCTCTTCCTCTCCTATTGGCAAAGCCGTCAACAAGGCAACAACCAAGGAGTGAAGCTTAAAAAAATCTTCCCCGTTTTCATTCTCTACTTTATCCTAGCTTCTCTGCTAACTACTCTTCTCACATCTTTCGGTGTCAGCAATAGCTTCTTTTCACCTCTCAAACAACTCTCCAAATTCCTCATCATCATGGCTATGAGTGCTATTGGTCTCAAAACCAACCTCATTGCTATGATCAAATCCAGTGGAAAATCCATTCTTCTTGGAGCCCTTTGCTGGATTGCTATCATCCTGACTAGTCTTGGCATGCAATTACTCATCGGTATTTTCTAAGAAAAAGGGAGCCTAAAGGCTACCTCAGAACGTAGACAAACGTCATTTTTGGCGTTTGTCTTTTTGTATGTTCAAAGATATTTTGTCTTATCATCTACTATTCCATCCAAAAATCTGATTTAAAGCAAAATAAAAAGGGATATTCCCTATCCATTTCACTAATTTTTTGATATTTAAACACGCCAAAGCAAGCCCAACCTTATCCTCCATTTTGGAATTTCCTTTCTCTCTAGTGTATCTCAAATTATGGTACTCCTTAGCTGTCCAAAAGAGTCGTTCAATGGTTTCTTTACGCTTCTGATAAAGCT
Source organism: Megasphaera sp. AF13-6AC (assembly GCF_027685385.1). NCBI lineage: Bacteria > Bacillati > Bacillota > Negativicutes > Veillonellales > Veillonellaceae > Megasphaera > Megasphaera sp. AF13-6AC. Next base: position 6,587 of record NZ_JAQCUN010000040.1, on the reverse strand, counting down.
CCTTCATCCCTCTTTGGTGTCGAATCTCTTCACAACATTCAAGATCATCTTTCCATACATGTCTCGTGATTACTTTTTGGTGATTTTTATCGTTGGCTTGATGCACGATTTCGATAATTTTTTCATTAATTTATTTTTCTATTTTATCCTCCGATTAGTCTCGCACTGATATTTATTGATAACAACACTATATTTCTAGTATAGCATAATCATTAGATATTATAGGTTTTCAAACCAAATGAGAGTCATTCGTTTTTGCCCTATTTTTAAATCATGACATTGGAAATACCTAAAAGTACTTCCCTAAAATCACTTATATTTCAATATTTTTAATTACTCTCAATATAAAAATCCTTTCCAAATCCATGTATGGGATATATCCCGTACAGGCCTCTTTCGATAGTCAGCAGACTGATAAAGACAATTAAAAGAGGCTTCCGTTTACGGAAGCCTCTTTACTTGGAGCCACTTATCGGATTTGAACCAACGACCCTCTCATTACGAATGAGATGCTCTACCGGCTGAGCTAAAGTGGCAAGTACAACATGTATTATACGGGGAGAGAGGGTGGATTGTCAAGTACCTTTAGTATGGGTAAAGTTATACTTTGTATTTCCCCGGAGGTCGCACCCTAAGTAATGGACAGCATGTTGTACAGCTTCATAAGTCGAATATCTTCTTTTGAAATCTTCAAATCTTTACGAAATTCCTCCGTATCGGCATGCTTCGTTTTAGATATAAAGACCTTTGTGGCTACGGGCATAAGCGGGCGCGTGGAAATACCGCTCAGTAAGCCCCACTTGTGAGGAACATCAAGAAAAGGGGATAAGATGGTAATAATCAGTTGCTCCGTCGGCGTATTCTGATTCATGAGCGTTAAAGTGGATAGGGCATCATAATGGGTTAATATTCCCCAATACGTGTTTTCACAGTCCTGATAGATGTCATAGGCGTTAATATTGAAGTATAGCATGATTTTATACGTGTTGGGTCCCGTTTTGGACAGAATGTCCATAATACCGATGCTGATTTCATTACAACGACCGTCGTAATAATAAAGGTAGAGCTGCTTCGTATTACGAAAGAAGGCTGGGAGACGAGTTTCCGTAAGATTCAGCGTCTTGTCTTCAACAGGATGTAGAAGCTGCTCCACATGAACTCCGAGTACTCGCGCGATGTCGTATAAGGTCAGGATGTCCATCGAGATCTGCCCGTTTTCGTACTTGCTGACTGTGGACTTGCTTTTACAGATGGCCTCTGACAGATCTGCTACGGTAAGCAGTTTTTTCTTGCGGTAAATCTTGATTTTCTTGCCGATTTCTCGTTGCAAATTTTCCATGGTTCACCTCAAAAAGTTTCTTACAAATATTAAATTTTTAATTAAGAGTATATAATCCGAATATTTGCTTCTAATTATATAGAAAAAAGGGGAGCTTTTCTATTTAAAAGAAACAAAATGAATGAAAAGTTTCGTGTCATGAGAAACAAGTATTGTTGAGTGAAACTAATATTTAGTGATATGCTTTAAGCATATTAAATATTCCCTGAAGGAACAGGAGAATATTATCGGGGGAAGAACGGTGAAAGGAGTTGTTCGCATGCATGAAATCGGAATGTTTTTTATTCTTGCCTTTTCCGTACATGTGTTGCAAGGGAACGTGTTTTTCTAGGTTTTAAGCGAAATTCAGCAGTAACCTGTCGTCTAACGGGAAAACGACAGGGGTGTTTAATCTTACATTCAGGAGGTTTTTTATATGTCCACGGCAGACTTGGCAAAACAGGCCGGTATGAGCGAGGCCCAATGGAAAGAAGCGATTAAATTCGACAGTACCGACAGAGGTTGGATAATTATGAGTATAGGCATGGCCATCGGGGCAGGGATTGTATTTCTCCCCGTACAGGTCGGGCTTGTAGGTGTCTGGGTATTTTTATTGTCCGCACTTATTGCTTATCCTTCTATTTATTTGTTACAACGGTTATTCATCAATACCTTGGCGGACTCGCCGGACTGTAATGATTATCCCAGTATTATCGGCGGTTATTTAGGAAAAAACTGGGGATTTTTCCTCGGCATTTTGTACTTTATGATGAGCCTTATTTGTGTCTTCATGTATTCTACGGCTCTGACTAATGACAGTGCCTCATTTTTGCAGTCTTTCGGCGTTACGAAAGGGTTGTTGTCCGATAATCCTTTATACGGCTTAGCCGTTATTTGTTTTATGGTTGTCGTTGCATCTCGCGGTGAACAACTTCTTTTTAAGGTATCGACGTTGATGGTCTTGACCAAGTTGTGCGTTGTCGCCTGCTTGGGTTTGTTGATGGTACAGTCATGGGATTTGGCCAACCTAGGAGCTTTCCCCGACTGGTCGTATATTTTGAAGCAGACGATCATTATGCTTCCTTATACACTGACTTCTATTATTTTCATTCCCTGTTTAAGCCCTATGGTCATTTCTTATCGGTCTCATCATACATCCATTCATGTAGCACGGTATAAGGCAATGAGAGCTATGAAAATAGCCTTCTTTGTTCTCTTTATTACCGTATTCTCGTACGCTATGTCCTTTAACTTGGCTATGGGCCACGAACAGGCTGTTGAAGCATATACGAATAATATATCGGCTCTGGCCATGGTGGCGCGCGGTGCCGATGCGGATGCCGTTAAAATCTTCAGTCTTATCCTCAATATCTTTGCCGTCGTAACGGCATACTTCAGCGTTTTCTTGGGCTTTAAGGAAGCGTGCACGGGTATTGCCTTAAATATCTTATCGCGTCTTTTACCGGCAGAAAAAATCAATAAAGAACTCGTTTCTAAAGGTATTTTGGTTTTTGCGGTTTCCGTATCCTGGGGTGCCATTGTACTCAATGCACCGATTCTTAAACTGCTATCCTTCTTAGGACCCATCCTGGGATGTATCGGGTGCCTTATTCCCGCATACTTGGTATATAAGGTCGGATCTTTGCGTAAGTACAAGGGGATGGTACTAAATCTTATTGTATTCTCCGGAGTACTTCTCGTTGTATCCCCGTTTATTGCCATGATTTAAGCTGATATAAAAGCAGGTTCTTCTTTTGAAGAACCTGCTTTTTTCGTTATACTAAGAAAAAGGTAGGTGTAATCATGAAAAAAAGGGTCTTACATGCTGTGTGTTTCGGTGTTATCAGTGCGTTTGGATTAGTATGGCCGGTAGCGGCACAGGTACAACATGTCATGCAGATTGCCGGAGAAGACGGACTGACATCGCGAACCGTAGCCTGGCTCGATGATCGCGCAGGGACTTACCCTGTTTTTTCATATAAAAAGAAGGGTGATACATATGAAAAAACGGCTTTTGTCATATGGGGAGAGCGCCCGCCCCTTTATGCTGAAGGTACGGAAAGAGCGTGGCAATCCTATGCAGTCAGATTGACTGGACTGGAGGCGGGCACGGAATATGTATATACTGTAGCTACCGAGACTGATCGGGTAGAAGGAGCCTTTACAATGCCGGAGAAATCGCCGCTCGAATATAAGATATCCGTTATGGGAGACTCTCAATCCGTAGACTACGGCGAGTGGGGAAAGACTGTAAATGCTGCACTTCGGCACATGCCACAGGCGGATTTGAGAATATCTATGGGAGATTTGACGGATAACGGTCAGGCATGGTTTCAATGGAAAGAGTGGCTGGATGAAGGGCGATCTGTCGAACATATTCCGCTGGCACCCGTGTTGGGAAACCATGAGGCGTACAGCATGACCTGGACTTTTGCAGAACCGGAAACGTACAGATCCTTGTTTCCCGTGCCGCAAAACGGTCCCGAGGGGCAAACGGGTTTGGCCTACTTCTTCGATTACGGGGATGTCCGCTTTATCAGCTTAAATACAAACGAGGAAGAGTTGGGAGCCACTAGGCCGAACATGCTGACGCTTGAAGCGGGTTGGTTGGAGAAGATACTTAAACAGTCGGAGACGGAACATAAAAGAGTGATTTTGTTAATGCATCGTTCGCCGTGGAGTACTCCGTATTCAGGGGCAAAAGATGTGAACGGAACCGCCTTTTTGCCGCTTATAGATAAGTATGAAGTTCCCTTGGTATTTACAGCGCATGAGCATTGTTATGCCCGTTCCTATCCGTTGAGAGAAGGAAGACCGGAAGCAAAGGGGACTGTCTATATTACGACGGGACGCTCCGGATCCGAAACTTGGGCAGAAGCTGTACGACGTCCTTTTGATGTTGCCTATGACGATTGCATGGACCTTCCTGTATATGTGGAGTTACGGTTGCGAAAAGACGGTTTTTATGTGTCCGCTTATAAAAGGGACGGTCGGCTTATAGATGAGGTAATCATACCGACGAAGAAAAAATAATAGTGTGGTTATACTGAAATCGGCACGTTAAGCGATAAAAAAACGTATCCGTGAGTACAAGGCATTAACGGGCCGGTTTATTTTCGAGGATAGATAACGTATAGGAGACACTTTATAGAGTTTTAAGGAGCAACAACTTTAAGTAGAGGATACAAAAATAGCGGGCGTTGTTATCTTTAGGGTGGAAGCCTATAATGAACCTATATAAGGTATTGCTTTCTTACGGAGGAACTGGCTATGGATACGTTAGATGAACTGTACTTTAAGATGCTCAAAAAGGCTGTAGACGGTGAGTTGGAGTTGGCTCCGGAAGGAATGGATCCCCGGTTGATCGACTGTCTGACCCTACCTGATGACGGGACGGTAGTTCGAGTAAAGCCGTGTTTGTGTCCACCTGACGAAAGACACTGTGCCGAAGCTTGTGAGTGGGATGCTTTAAAACCCGGCAACGAAGTGGGGATTGCCGTCGATACGGAAAAGTGTGTAGGCTGTCAGGCCTGTATCGATGCTTGCGAACTGGATAGTTTGAAGGCCAAAAAGGATATCATTCCCGTAGTACAGGAACTTCATCAATATGACGGTCCCGTATATGCCCTGGTAGCTCCTGCAATTGCCGGACAATTCGGAGCGGACGTAACGATGGGAAAAATGCGGTCGACCTTAAAGGCACTCGGGTTTACGGGGATGCTGGAAGTGGCGGTTTTTGCCGATATTTTAACGCTGAAAGAGGCTCTGGAATTTGATAAGAATATTAATTCTGAAGGAGATTTTCAGCTCACCAGTTGTTGTTGCCCCATGTGGATAGCTATGATTAAAAAGTTGTATCATCAGCTTCTACCCAATGTACCGGGTTCCGTCTCGCCCATGATTGCCGGAGGACGGACCGTGAAGGCACTTCACCCTAAAGCGAAGACCGTGTTTATCGGGCCGTGCTTAGCGAAGAAAGCGGAGAAAAACGAACCTGACATAGCAGGAGCCATCGATTACGTACTGACATATCAAGAACTTCGTGATCTCTTAAGTGTTACGGATTTGAATCCGGCCGATATGCCTGAAAACGCACAACCTCACGCTTCGACTACGGGGATTACATATGCCTATGCCGGCGGTGTAGCGGCAGCTGTGAAACGGACACTGGAAAAACTGAATCCTCATCGGGAAATTAAGCTGCAGACTCGAAAAGCGGACGGCGTTCCCGACTGTAAGGATATGATTAATGAAATTCTTGAAGGCCGTAGGGAGGGTAACTTTTTCGAAGGTATGGGGTGTATCGGTGGTTGTGTAGGCGGACCGCGAGCTATTATTCCGAAGGAAGAGGGGAAGAAATGCGTGCAGACCTATGCGGACTCTTCGGCCTTTGAAACGCCTATGGAAAATCCGTATGTCATCGGAATGCTGAAGGAGTTGGGTTTTAATACGGTTGAAGATTTTCTGGCGAAGAGCCATCTTTACGACCGGCAATTTTAAAGGATCTATACGACACTGATATGAGCCGTCTTTCAATTGGATCCCTTCGGTGCTATACTGTACGAGTAAAGTAAACATTTCCCTGTAAGGAGGGACAGTTGTGGATAAAAGAGATCTTATAGCAGTTATTCAAGGCGTTATCAGTGCGCCTTCGGCTTATAAAGGGTTAAAGACGGCGGGACAGGCCTATTTAGAGGCTGTCGGCACGGAACGTGAACGGGTTGCGGCAGAAGTGCTTATTGAAGAAGCTAAGGCCGATGTCACTACGGTTGATGAATTAATTGCCTTTGCCGGATCTCCTGTAGGAACTGAAGTTTTCGGCCAAGAGGCGGCTAAACAATTAGAGACTCACGGCAGAGTGCTTAAGGCCGAAGGGGCCCGATATTGTGATTGTGATGCTTGCAAGGCGGCACTTGAAATCAGTAAATACGGTCATCTGTTATTGGCATAAATTAAAAGGTCGGACCTATGCGGTCCGGCCTTTTCTGCGGTTCTGTTTGCTAACATTTCAGAGTTAATGATATACTGAAAAGAAAATTCAGGAGGTTCTAATTTATGTTTTGTACTCATTGTGGAGCACCTATTGAAGGGAATCAGAAATTCTGTACTCAGTGCGGAGCTCCTGTAGACTTAAATATGACGGGTGAATACGATAATCCGTACCACGTAAATCCTGATACAGTGGGCGATGAAGATTTGGCGATTATTCGCGGCAAAGGTTTTTGGGAAAACTTTAAGTACGTAATGACGAAAAAATTTGCCACCATAG